>NZ_JBFRNX010000023.1:0-49545 GCF_041471165.1 Shewanella sp. 10N.261.52.F9 | reverse complement strand
GTGATTCAGGTGATTCAGGTTTAGCAACCAATCCACTAATTGTTAGCTTAGCTCGATCCATACCCAGTTTAAATACTGGTGCAAAAGGATTGCATGATACGGTGCGTTAAGGCTGGTGGCAGTTATTGTTATTAATTCCACTAATAGGGTAGGTTGTACTCGTTATATTCTAGGCTAAAATAGCCATGATGCTTATCGTTATGGGACAAATCCAACAATTGGCGTATCACATAAGCTAGCTGTAAACATATAAAAACCGGGGAATTCCCCGGTTTCTGTTTTGTGTCAGTTTGCTGTTAACGCTAACCTATAATGCTAGTTAGCTCCGTTGTTCGCTTTATATTCAGCTTCCCATTTAGGGACCACTTTTTCGATAAAGATGGCTTTATCGGCGCGCATCTTATCCATATCCATGCCTAATACTGCTTGAGCCTTTTCTTTAGTCGAGATGTCTGGAATCGCGACTGTCGATACAACACCTTGAGAGTTAAGAATTTCAGCTAGTTTTTTACGAGCTTCAGCTGATTTCTCAAGTGATGTTTTAAGGATGCGAATACCTTCTTCTGGTGCATGTGCCGCTATGCCGTGTGAGGCAATTGCAAAGTCCCAGCGCCATTGCGCGTGACGAATATCAGTAAGAGCTGCAGCCATTTTTTCCTCATTAGCACCAGCTTTCCAAGCCGCAGCTGCTTCAAAGTGAGCTTTAACTAGTTCATCTTCAGCCTGTAGCTTTAGTGTATTGACCTTGTCTTTATTGGTTTGAACCAGTGCTTTCATTTGATCTTTAGTTTGGTCATGACAGTTGGCGCAAGTAAATTCAAACTGATCGAACGGGCTTCCGACGTTATGATCTGTGTATTCTTTACCTTCAGCATTAGTGACGCGTGGCATATGGCAGTCGGTACAAGAGACCCCCATATCTCCGTGCAAGCCTTTGGCTGTAGTTTCATAGCCAGGGTGCTGCGCTTTTAGCATTGGCGCTTTAGATAATTGATGAGTCCAATCTTTAAACTTCAGCTTGTCATAGTAGGCTTCCATTGCTTCTACTGACGTGCCGCCATCCCATGGGAATTTAACCCAATTTGGATGCTCTTCATTTTTCTCAAAATAGTATTCAACGTGGCACTGACCACAGACCATGTTCTGTTTTTGGCTTTTATCTGCTTTATCAAATGGTGTGCCTAACGAAGCAAAGGCGCGTTCAGCGAAGGGTCTAGCAATTCTCAGTTTTGGTGTGCCTGGCTTATGGCAATCTGCACAACCTAGTACGTGCACGATTTCTGGGCCGCCTTTAGCCCACTTACCTTTAAAGTATTCAGCTTCACCTTGTTCCTCAATAACTCGTGGCACATCAGGGCTTTTACAACTCCAACAAGCCATAGGCATAGGGCCTTCATCCTCTGTCATTGGTGCACCGGTACGGAGGGTATTTCTTAGGTCGGTAATCACATATTGGTGTCCACGTGGGGCATTGTAGTCTTTAGAAAAGCCGTAGCCCGCCCACAAAATAACTAAGTTTGGATCATCTGCTAACGCGTCCGTCACCTCTTTACTTTCTGCTGTCTTTTGCCAGCTTTGGTATTGTTTAGGGAATCGTTTCTCATATTGGGAATTGTCAACTGGGTTGGAGTTTGCAGTAGCATTTAGGCTCATCAAACCTATGCAAGCTCCTATAATCAGAGGCATTTTGTGTGCGTTCATTTGGAGTTCATCCTTTAAATAAGGGTTTAGTTATATGTAAAATGTAGTCGCTAGCTCTATGTTGTCAAAAGCAAAAGGCTGATATTTTTTACATTTTACTTACAAGTGGTTTTAGGAGAGGGCAAAATGTGATGATTATTAATGTTGTAGAATATGCTTTTCCAATCAGGTATACGCCAGTATTTCATGAATGGCGTTAACTTCGGAGCGCTATCGTCACTTTATATAGAGTTGTTTGAATTGAATATGTGAGCTAGATAGATTCCTTTAAAGTTATAAAGGCTATATTATCGCCTCCTTTTTAATTTTGATTGTCCATCATGAAATTCGTAAAACTGGCCGCTATCGGCCTAATGTGCTCTAGTCTCTCCGCTTGTATTACCTTTCCAACCGCTGAATCTAACACTGTCAAAGTGTTATGGGATGATACTGATGCACTCGTTGGCTGTGACCACAAAGGCACTGTGATTGGTTCACAAGGTCATTTCTATGACTATTGGCTGCATGCTGATAAAGATATGGTTTGGGGCACATTAAACGAGATGCGCATTAAGGCGGCTAAATTAGACGCAGATACTATCTATTTGTATAAGCCGCTTGGTTTTACTGGCTCTGTGACAATGATTGCTAACGCTTATGACTGTGAAGTGAATACGACTAAACTTGTAACTAATGAGACAGATACTGCGGTTAGCAAGTCGGTCGCAACAGTGAATCAGTAGTTTTTTTGTCTAAATTCATCAGTAACACATTTAAGGAAAGCCATGAGTATCAAAGTTGATTGGCAAAAAGATTGTCAATTTAAAGTGACTACTAGCAACGGGTTTAGCATTATTATCGATGCTGAAAATGAAGTTGCCCCCTGTCCTACAGAAGTGCTGCTATCAGCGCTAGGCTCATGCAGTGCTACCGATGTGATGCTGTATTTTAAAGACAAACAGGCGCAGCTAGAAAGCCTAAATAATCATCTGACTTACACGCTAACACAAACTGAGCCGAGACTTTATCAAAGTGTCAATTTGCACTTTACAGCTAAAGGAGAGGGGATTTCGGTTGCTGAGTTAGAAAGAGCCGCTGAACAGGCGATTAATCAGTATTGCCATGTGTGTTTGATGCTTAAGCCGGCAATCAAGGTTAGTTTCTCGGTTGAGGTATTACCTAACTAATACAGATTAATATTGCTCGATGTCTGGTTAGAATTGTTTAGCCTGTTAGCGTTAATAATAAGCTTTGACTAATTTTTTTGCTGATTTCTATGGATCAGCTCTGATAAATAAAAACGCAGCTCTAGGGCTGCGTTTTTATTTAGAATACGTTTAGAGACTAAAATGTCATCTCTGGCACATGCTCTGGCACCACGAGCTTACCTGCGGTTTTAGAGACGATTTCTTCTACCGATACGCCTGGTGCACGTTCTAGAAGATGAAATGCGCCATCTTTAATTTCCATAAAGGCTAAGTCGGTTAGTACGCGTTTGATACAACCAAAGCCTGTTAAAGGTAGTTCACATTTTGGTAGCAGCTTAGAGTTACCTTTTTTGTCGGCGTGCATCATGGTGACAATAATATTGTCGGCGCCTGCCACTAAGTCCATTGCGCCGCCCATGCCTTTTATTAATTTGCCTGGGATCATCCAAGAGGCGATTGAGCCTTGCTCATCGACTTCAAATGCGCCAAGCACGGTTAAATCTACATGGCCGCCACGGATCATGGCAAAGCTTTCTGCTGACGAGAAAAACGATGCGCCATCAACCGCAGTAACCGTTTGCTTGCCAGCATTGATTAAGTCAGCATCGATGGTTTCTTCAGTAGGAAATTCACCCATACCTAATAAACCATTTTCCGATTGCAGCATCACTTCAATGCCTTCAGGGATGTAGTTGGCCACTAAAGTTGGAATACCAATACCTAAATTGACGTAAAAGCCATCTTGCAGTTCTTTAGCAACACGTTGTGCCAGTTGTTCTCTTGATAATGCCATGGTGTTGCCTCCTTATGCTTTGTCTGCTGTGGTTAGTTTTACGGTGCGCTGCTCAATACGTTTTTCAAACTTACCTTGGATGATGCGATTAACGTAAATGCCAGGCGTATGAATATGGTCAGGATCCAGTTCACCGGGCTGCACGATATGTTCAGCTTCTACCACAGTTATCTTGCCTGCGGTTGCCATCATAGGGTTAAAGTTAGCCGCCGTTTTACGAAATACTAAGTTACCCATAGTGTCAGCTTTCCATGCACGTACTAAGGCAAAGTCGGCTTTTAGTGCTGGCTCTAATACGTAGTAACGCCCGTCGATTTCACGGGTTTCTTTACCTTCTGCAACGGGGGTTCCGTAACCTGTTGCAGTAAAGAATGCAGGAATACCAGCGCCACCTGCACGAATTTTTTCAGCTAAAGTACCTTGGGGAGTCAAGATAACGTTAAGCTCGCCCGATAACATTTGCTGTTCAAAGGTAGCGTTTTCACCCACGTATGAGGCGATCATGGTATCGATTTGACGGCTCTTTAATAACAGACCTAAACCAAAGTCATCGACGCCGGCATTATTTGAGATGGCGGTAAGTCCGGTGACACCAGTTTTGACCATTTGTGCGATTAAGCCTTCAGGTATACCGCACAAGCCAAAACCACCGACCATAACGGTCATGTCGTTACTTAAGCCTGCGAGTGCTTCTTCATAACTACTGACTACTTTATTAAGCCCTTGATTTAGTCCTGCCATTATTGTTCTCTCCATATTCTGTCAATGCTAGATGCTAGGCCCTAGATTTTAAGTTCTGCTGTTTATTAACTTAGTGCGCTTTATTCGCTGATGGCTATCTATTCGCTGATGGCTCTAGCCACTTTTGAGCCAGACTGACGGCCCAGTGCTTGGCTAATCTTGTTGCCCGCATTCACCAGCTTGTTTAAATCGATACCAGTTTCTATTCCAAGCCCATGCAGCATATACACTAAGTCTTCAGTGGCTAAATTGCCTGATGCGCCTTTTGCGTAGGGGCAGCCACCAAGTCCAGCAACCGATGAATCAATTACGCTAACACCTGTTTCTAAACACGCCAGAATGTTAGCGAGTGCTTGGCCGTAGGTGTCATGAAAATGCAGTGCAAGCTTCTCTATTGGTACGACTTCGGCTACAGTCTCAACCATTCTACGGGCATTAGCCGGTGTGCCAACGCCTATGGTGTCGCCAAGTGAAATCTCATAGCAGCCCATTTTGTAAAGTAATTCAGACACTCGAGCAACTTCACTAACCGCTATTTCGCCTTCATAAGGGCAACCTAACACGCAAGAAACATAACCACGTACAGGGATGTTTCTGGCTTTAGCTAGCTCCATCACTGGGATAAAGCGCTCAATTGATTCTGCAATTGAGCAGTTAATATTTTTTTGGCTAAAACTTTCAGAGGCTGCACCAAAAATGGCAACTTCATCGGCACCAGCGTCAAGCGCAAGTTCCAAGCCTTTTAAATTCGGTGTCAGTGCACTATAGGTATTACCCGTTTTACGCGGAATACCAGCAAGCACATCACCTGAATCTGCCATTTGCGGCACCCATTTAGGTGATACAAAGCTAGCAGCTTCAATACGCTTGATACCGGCAGCGGCTAAGTCTTCAATCAATACAATCTTATCTTGAGTGGTGACTGGTTTTTCATTTTGTAAGCCATCACGAGCGCCGACTTCAAAGATGCTAACCTTTCTAGGGTAAGAGTTTGTCATCTTATGCGCTTTCCTCTTTAGCCACTGTATCTGTTGCCTCAACTTCAGCTAACAGCATGCCGTCACTCACCAGTTCACCAGCTTCAAAGAAAAATGCGCTGACGATGCCGTCAAATGGGCTTTCTATTGTGTACTCCATTTTCATAGCTTCCATCACCATAATGCCTTGGCCGGCTTTGACGCTATCACCAACAGCGACAAGTTGCGTCACAATCGTGCCGTTCATTGGTGCTTTGAGCTTATCTTCAAGGTTATCTTGCTCTTCAATCACTTCTGATTCTAGTGCGCGGTAGTGATAGCTTTTTGAGTCGATAAATAGGGTAAAGTCATCGCCCACTTGGCTAACTGGAAGCTTGAGCTTATGACCATTAGCTTTATTAATTTGCTCGGTTTGGGCTGCATCAAGCTTTTGTACGCTTATCTCTGCGTGCAGCATCTCAGCAACTAATTCACCCGAAAGCGTGATTAAGCTATCATCAAGCTGTAGCTGATATAGAGACTGACCTGCGATTTGAGTTTCTATTAAATCAAGGTGATTAATCTGATGATTGTCATCTAACAGCGCCACCTGATGCTGGCTGGCGCTATTTAGCCTAAAGCCACTATTTTGATGCCAAGGTGAGTAGGGATCATGGCTAATGCTTGCATCTAATTGTGCTTGTTTTTTACGGGCGCATAGCTGATAAAGAGCCGCTAAACTTAACGCTGTATTGGTATCGTCTGCCGCATCTGTTGCCGGCGTTAACAGTAAGTCGCCATAACGTTCAATAAAGTCGGTGCTAAAGTCGGCATCCTTAAACGCTGTGTGTTTAGCAATATTGGCTAAGAATTCAATATTGTGTTTAAGACCACTGATCTGATAGTCATCTAAAGCGTGTACTAAGCGCTGCAGTGCGCGAGGACGTGATTCATCCCAAGTGATAAGCTTGGAGATCATTGGGTCGTAAAAATTACTGATCACATCATTTTCACGTACACCCGAGTCAATTCTCACAAACTCACTTTGTGTAGGCTCACGTAAGAAGTCGAGCTTGCCGCTGGCGGGTAAAAAGTCATTTTGCGGATCTTCAGCGTAAATACGAGCTTCAAAGGCATGGCCAGTAATCTTTACTTCACTTTGTTTAAGCGGCAATTCGCTACCGCTGGCAACCATTAGCTGCCATTTAACCAAATCTTGCCCGGTTACCTGCTCGGTGACGGGGTGCTCTACCTGCAGACGGGTATTCATCTCCATAAAGTAGAAGCTGTCGTCGCTATCTAATAAAAACTCAACCGTACCCGCGCCTTCATAATTAATGGCTTTAGCTGCTGCAACCGCAGCTTCCCCCATCTTTACTCTAAGAGCGTCACTAAGTCCTGGTGCAGGGGCTTCTTCAACCACTTTTTGGTGACGGCGTTGAATCGAGCAGTCACGATCTGACAAGTAAATACAGTTACCTTGGCTGTCGGCAAAGACTTGTACTTCAACGTGGCGCGGCTGTCTCAGGTAACGTTCCATCAGGAGTTTGTCGTTACCAAAAGAGCTAATCGCTTCACGTCTGGCTGAATTAATCGCTGTAAGTACTTCATTGCTACTTTCAACAATGCGCATACCTTTACCACCGCCGCCAAAGGCCGCTTTTATCAGTAAAGGGAAGCCCATTTTATTGGCCTCTGAAACCAGTAAGTCATCCTCTTGTGCATCGCCGTGATATCCAGGAACTAACGGTACATTGGCGGCGCCCATAATCTCTTTAGCGGCACTTTTGCTGCCCATAGAGTCAATGGCTGCAGCACTTGGGCCAACAAAGGCGATATTAGCTTTCTCGCATTTAAGTGCGAACTCGGCATTTTCAGATAAAAAACCATAACCTGGGTGAATAGCCTGCGCGCCTGACTGCTTGGCGATATCAATAATTAAATCGCCTTTAAGGTAGGAGTCAGCCGGGGCACTGCCGCCTAAGTAAAAGGCTTCATCAGCCATGGCAACATGGCGTGCATTGATATCTGCATCTGAATATAAGGCTACTGTGCGCACGCCCATAGCTTTTGCGGTGCTGATGATGCGGCAAGCAATTTCGCCGCGATTGGCAATTAGCAGTTTAGTAAACATATTATTTGGCTCCTTGCACGCTGGCGTTTTGGTTATTATTTTTTGTTGCCGCGTTAAAGTCGGTCGTAGTTGGCCATTGTGGTGTGCGCTTTTCAAAAAAAGCATTAAGCCCTTCTTGGCCTTCATCAGATACGCGGATGCGGGCAATACGCTCGCTGGTGTGATCTAACGTGCTTTGATCGATTACGCCATCTTCTAACGTTGAAAGTAGCGATTTAGCCCATGCCATACCTTGTGGGCTGTTACTTAGTAATGAGGCTATAATCGGTTGCGCTGCAGCGTCGAGGTCGTCATTCACTTCATGGATAATTTGCAGTTCAAGCGCCTTTTGCACATCAAAGCGCTCAGCGGTTAACATATAACGACGCGCTGCGCGTTGCCCCATTGCGCGAGTCACATAAGGGCTAATAACTGCAGGAATAAGCCCAAGTTTGACTTCGCTTAAGCAAAAGCTCGCACGCTCATTAGCAATAGCGATATCGCTACAGCAAATCAGCCCGAGAGCACCGCCAAAGGCAGCCCCTTGAACTAAGGCTATCGTTGGCTTTGGAAATTTATCGAGCACAGACATCAGCTTAGCCAGCTCATTGGCATCCGTTAAGTTTTGCGCAAAATCCATCTTGGCTTGTTTGCGCATCCAGTTAAGATCGGCGCCAGCGCTGAAGTTTTTACCATTGGCTTTGAGCACTAATACTTGGCACTCAGGGGTAATCGCAAAATGCTCCAGTACTTGGATCATCTCGCTTATCATTACTTCATCAAAGGCGTTATGCTTGTCGCTGCGATCAAGCACCATGTGCGCTATGCCGTTATTGACGGAGCAGTTTACAAATTGTAATTGCTCAGCGAGTTGTTCTGTTTGGCTAGTGGCTAGGTTATTCATTATTATCGATCCATTGTTTTAGCTAAGTAGGTGTTCTATTTGAAGTAGCGCTTAGCTACTACATACGGAACACACCAAACTTAGTGTCTTCAATTGGCGCATTTAACGCCGCAGACAAGGCTAAACCAACAACATCACGGGTTTGCGCTGGGTCGATAATGCCGTCATCCCACAAGCGGGCGCTGGCATGGTACGGATGACCCTCTTTGTCATACTGCTCGACAATTGGCTTACGGAAATCTTGCTCATCAGACTCAGACCATTCAACGCCTTTGCGGGCGAGGCCGTCACGTTTGACCGTTGCTAATACACCAGCGGCTTGTTCACCGCCCATCACCGAGATGCGAGCATTAGGCCACATCCACATCATGGTTGGTTCGAATGCGCGGCCGCACATACCGTAGTTACCCGCGCCATAACTGCCGCCAATAATCACAGTAAATTTAGGCACATTGGCACAAGATACTGCGGTCACCATCTTGGCGCCGTGCTTTGCTATGCCTTCATGCTCATACTTTTTACCCACCATAAAGCCGGTGATATTTTGCAGGAACAACAGCGGGATTTTACGCTGGCAACATAGCTCAATAAAGTGCGCGCCTTTTTGTGCCGACTCTGAGAACAAGATGCCGTTGTTAGCGACAATGCCAACTGGGTAGCCATGAATGCGAGCAAAACCGCAAACTAAGGTATTGCCGTAGTTAGCTTTAAACTCATCAAAATCCGAGTCATCCACTAAACGCGCAATCACTTCTTTTACATCGAATGGTTTTTTAAGATCGGTACCGACGATGCCGTACAACTCGTTAATATCAAATTTAGGTGGTTTTACGGGACTAAGCTGAGCTGCGATCTGTTTTTGATGGTTAAGGCGGGTCACGGCTTTGCGAGCAAGCTCTAATGCGTGTTCATCGTTTTGCGCCATATGGTCGGCAACACCGGAGATTTTAGTATGCACTTCAGCGCCGCCAAGCTCTTCAGCAGTCACTTCTTCACCGGTTGCAGCTTTTACTAACGGTGGACCTGCTAAAAAGATGGTGCCTTGCTCTTTAACGATAATCGATTCATCAGCCATCGCTGGTACGTATGCACCACCTGCGGTGCAGAGCCCCATTACTACGGCGATTTGTGGAATGCCTTTGGCAGACATCTGCGCTTGGTTATAGAAGATCCGCCCGAAATGGTCTCTATCTGGGAACACTTCATCTTGGCGGGGCAGATTGGCACCGCCAGAGTCGACCAAATAGATACAAGGCAAATGACAACGGCTAGCAATATCTTGTGCGCGCAGATGCTTTTTAACGGTTACTGGGTAGTAGGTGCCACCTTTTACGGTAGCATCGTTAGCGATAATCATGCACTCAACACCGCTGACACGGCCAATACCAGCGATAACGCCAGCTGCTGGCACGACATCTTCATATAACTCGTAGGCCGCAAATTGAGAGATCTCTAAAAAAGGTGAGCCGGGATCTAGCAGCTTTTCAACCCGCTGACGGGGCAGCAGTTTGCCTCTTGATAGATGACGGTTACGCGCGACTTCACCGCCGCCCTGTTCAATTTGATGGAGTTTAAGTTTTAAGTCTTGAACCACGGTTGCCATGTCATCAAACTTGGCTTTGAATTCATCGCTACGTGCATTAATACGGCTGCTTAGTTGCGTCACAATTTCAATCCTTTTGAAGCTGTCAGAGTGAGGCGGCGTAGAGCAAGCCGCCTTGATGCTTAGCTATTTACATGTCTTGTTTGTCGACCTGTTTGGTCTGGCTATTTTGATTCGTTAAACAGTTCGCGGCCGATTAGCATACGACGGATTTCTGAGGTGCCTGCGCCAATTTCATAGAGCTTGGCATCACGTAGTAAACGGCCTGTGGCATATTCATTTACGTAGCCGTTTCCGCCAAGTAGTTGAATCGCATCTAGCGCCATTTTGGTTGCAAGCTCTGCTGAGTAAAGAATGGCACCAGCAGCATCTTTACGGGTAGTTTCCCCGCGATCGCATGACTTAGCCACGTTGTAGATATAAGATTTTGCCGCGTTCATCCCCGTGTACATATCGGCAAGTTTGCCTTGAACTAGCTGAAATTGGCCAATTGATTTACCGAACTGCTCACGTTCATGAATATAAGGCACCACGATATCCATACAGGCTGTCATAATGCCAAGTGGGCCACCAGACAAGACAACACGCTCGTAATCAAGGCCGCTCATCAGTACTTTTACGCCGTTGTTTAGGCCGCCAAGAATGTTCTCTTCTGGGACTTCACAATTTTCAAATACTAGCTCACAGGTGTTTGAACCACGCATACCTAGCTTGTCGAGCTTTTGTGCGGTGCTAAAGCCCTTAAAGCCACGTTCCACAATAAATGCAGTAATGCCGTGAGCGCCTTTATCTAAATCGGTTTTGGCATAGATCACGTAGGTGTGCGCATCTGGACCGTTAGTGATCCACATCTTGTTGCCGTTGAGTATGTATCTGTCACCCTCTTTGCGCGCATGCAGCTTCATCGATACCACATCTGAACCCGCATTAGGCTCACTCATGGCGAGTGCGCCAATATGTTCTCCTGTGATCAGCTTTGGCAAGTATTTGGCTTTTTGCTCACTATTACCGTTACGGTTGATTTGGTTAACGCAAAGGTTTGAATGAGCGCCGTAACTTAGGCCAATTGATGCTGAAGCACGCGAGATCTCTTCCATGGCTACCACGTGGGCTAGGTAGCCCATCTCTGCGCCGCCATATTCTTCAGATACGGTTACGCCCAATAGACCCATATCTCCTAACACCGGCCAAAGCTCATTGGGAAAGGCGTTATCTCGGTCAGTTTTTTCTGCTAAAGGAGCGATCTCGTTTGCGGCAAAACTTTGTACTGCATCACGCAGCATATCGACGTCTTCACCAAGGCCGAAGTTTAGAGATGTGTAGAGTTGGGTCATTTGCTTGTGTCCTGTCAATGTGTCTGGTTTAAGCTCACTGATCTTTGCCGTGATACTTATCAATTGTTTTATAAGTGCTTTTTATTAACTCATTTTGCTTAGTAATTCTTTGGGCTTATTACCTATGAAGGGTTGTTATCAAGTGCATCACGGCATTGTTGCTCGGCAGAATTGAGCTCCATTAACACCACTTTGATATCGTCCATTTGCTGCTGCAATGAGACTTTTTTTTCTTCAACAAGCTCAAGCATGGTGTGTAATTGACTACTGCTATTTTTATCGGCATCGTAAAGCTCGAATAAACGACGAGTTTCAGCCAGTGAAAAGCCTAAACGCTTACCGCGAAGGATAAGTTTCAGTCTAACTCTATCTTTGAGACTGTAGATCCGTGTTTGACCACGGCGCTTAGGTTTAAGAAGACCTTGATCTTCATAGAAACGAATACTACGAGTGGTTATATCAAACTCTTTTGATAAATCACTGATTGAGTAAGTCGTTTGTGAAAGCTGAGTTTCTGCCATCAAAAAACACCATATTTATTTACATTTACTGCACGATATATGAAGTTTACGTAAAGGTAAAGTTTGTGCGGCTTTGCTCACATTAATTTCATGTCAATTGCAGTTTCCACAAGCGAATACATAACTAATATCAGCCTTACTTCATTAAACCTTTCAGCCTATTTATTTCTATTCAAACAATGGGTTATTGATTATTTGCGTTTCGGGTTTATCAGGTTTATGACAAGTGCACTTACTTATTCTAAGGTCTAATGGGGATTTTTTAATCGTCGAAGCATAATGCGCTTAAGCCTTAATAGAATAAAAAACGCCCGCAAAAAGAGCGATAAATCGCCATGCACAAGCAAACAGGGAGTCAGTATTGTGAAACAAAAGCATAAACAATTACACGCTAAGTCGATTAACCAGCCCGAGGTATTTTGGGCAGAGGCCGCACATAATATCGACTGGAAAACACCTTGGAGCAGCGTGCTTGATGACAGTGATGCCCCGTTTTATCGTTGGTTTGCTGGTGGCAAGATGAATACTTGCTATAACGCTGTTGATAGGCATGTTGCAGCGGGAAGGGGAGAGCAGATAGCACTGCAATATGTCAGCCCGGTAACGGATTGTGAATATGGTATCACTTATCGTGAACTGCTAGCGCAGGTAAGCAGACTGGCTGGATACATGGATTCCATTGGCGTTAAAAAGGGTGATAGGGTCGTCATTTATATGCCCATGGTGCCAGAAACGGCGTTTGCCATGTTGGCTTGTGCGCGCATTGGTGCAATTCATTCGGTAGTGTTTGGTGGCTTTGCCGCTAATGAACTAGCAACCCGAATTAACGATGCCAAGCCTAAACTGATTTTATCGGCATCATGCGGTATTGAGCCGTCAGGTGTGGTGGCTTACAAGCCGTTACTTGATGAGGCACTTTTACAAGCCAGTCATAACGTTGAGCACTGTTTAGTGCTTAATAGAAGTCAGCTTGAAGCAGAGCTTTTACCCCAGCGAGATCAAGACTGGCAACATGCAGTTGCTGGCGCGCCAGATATCGACTGTGTGCCTCTTGATGCGACGGATCCACTCTATATTTTGTATACCTCGGGTACGACAGGTCAACCTAAAGGTGTAGTGCGAGATAACGGCGGCCATGCGGTCGCACTCGCTTGGTCTATGAAGCACATTTATGATATCGATTGCGGTGATACTTTTTGGGCTGCATCAGATGTGGGCTGGGTAGTAGGTCACTCTTATATTGTGTATGGGCCATTATTAGTTGGCGCCACCAGTATTATGTATGAAGGCAAGCCGATAGGTACGCCCGACCCTGGTGCGTTTTGGCGTACTATTGCTAAATATAATGTTAAGAGCTTTTTCACCGCACCGACTGCGATTCGTGCTATTAAACGTGATGATCCTAATGGTGATTACTTGCAAGGCATCGATCTAAGTGGTTTGAAGAATGTGTTTTTGGCCGGTGAGCGCTGCGATCCCGATACCTTGCACTGGTCCGAAGATAAACTGCAAAAGCCCGTGATTGATCATTGGTGGCAAACTGAAACCGGTTGGCCTGTGGCCGCGAACTTGATGGGCTACGCGCCGGTTGAGGTTAAAGCTGGCTCGCCTGCATTAGCGGTGCCCGGTTATCAGATTGATGTTGTTGATGTCATGGGAGATGAAGTTAGCGCTAATGAGTCAGGTAATGTAGTGATTAAATTACCTTTGCCACCGGGCACTTTAACAACGCTTTGGCAAAATGAGCAGCGTTATCAAGACAGTTATTTATCTATGTATCCGGGCTACTACCTCACAGGTGATGCCGGCTATAAAGATGAAGATGGTTACCTATATATTATGAGCCGCATTGACGACATTATTAATGTTGCAGGACACAGATTATCGACTGGTCGATTTGAAGAAGTATTGTGTCAGCATGAAGCGGTTGCAGAGGCCGCTGTCATTGGTGTTAAAGATGCTTTAAAGGGTCAAGTCCCCTTGGGGCTAGTGGTACTTAAGAAGGGGGTAACCCTTAATGACGATGAATTAAATCAACAATTAATGCATTTAGTGCGTCAAGAAATCGGTCCAGTAGCGGCATTTAGGCTAGTGAGTGCGGTACAAAAGTTACCTAAAACCCGCAGCGGTAAAATTTTGCGCGGTACGATGCGCAACATTGCCGATAACCAAAATTACAATGTTCCTGCCACCATTGAAGATCCTGCGACCTTAGATATTGTGCGTAACACCCTAACCCGCATGGGTTATGCAGACGCTCATGTGTGATTGCATTATCCATTCTGCAGAACGATCTGCAAGGTCCTAAATACCATGCATAAAGTACAAAGCTGAAATCAAGGTTTCAGCTTTTTTGTTTTTGAACTAGATTAAAGCGATTGGCGTAATCGTTAGCCTTTATCTAGTAATTAAGTTACCAAAGTCTGTATAATCGCTAACAAAATTAAACCCATTATCTGATTAAGTGAGTATTTTTATTGTCGCTTATAGAAAATAATAGATGGGTAACTCTCTGTGACCTACGGAACTAATCTACATGAATAACCAAAATCAGCTTTATGATATCGGTGTTATCGGCTTAGGTGTAATGGGTAAGAACCTTGCACTGAATATAGCGGATAACCAGTATAAAGTAGCGGCGTTTGATCTTGATGAACATAAAGTGCAAGACACTGTACAGCAAGAAGAACGCGAGCGTAAACAATATCTAAAGCAAGTCACTGAGCCGCGGATTTTAGGCTGTAACAATCTTTCTGAAATGTTATCTAAACTAGAAAAACCACGTGTATTACTGCTTTCAGTACCTGCTGGCGCACCGGTAGATGGTGTGTGTAAATCATTAATTGAAGCGGGTATCGAAAGCGATGATATCGTGATTGATACTGGTAATAGTCTGTGGACCGATACTGTTGAACGTGAACAGCGTTATAACAAGGACTTTTTGTTCTTTAGCTGTGCGGTTTCTGGTGGTGAAGTCGGCGCGCGTTTTGGCCCATCCTTAATGCCAAGTGGCAGTTTAACTGCTTGGAATCGAATCGAGCCGATTTGGCAAGCGATAGCCGCTAAAGTTGATGCTAAAACCGGTTTACCTATTGAGCGTTTTGAGCCCGGTAATCCTGTAATCGAGGGCGAGCCTTGCACTACCTATATTGGCCCTGCTGGCTCAGGCCATTATGTGAAAATGGTACATAACGGCATTGAATATGCTGACATGCAACTGATTTGCGAAGCCTACCAACTATTGAATCAAGGCTTAGGTTTAAGCCCAGCAGAAGTCGGCGATGTATTTGAACGTTGGAACCAAGGTAGCTTAAATAGTTATTTGATGGAGATCAGTGCCGATGTGCTTAAGCAAGCAGACCCGTTAACTGGGGCGCCACTGGTTGAAATGATCTTAGATAAAGCAGGCCAAAAAGGTACCGGGCTATGGACGGCGGTAAGCAGTCTGCAAATAGGCTGCCCTGCGCCAACAATTGCCGAAGCTGTATATGCACGAGCGATAAGTACTCAAAAAGGCCAAAGACAACAATTAAGCCAATTGTTATCTGGCCCGAATGAAACGCTTAAACTTAGTGATCCGCAAGCCTTTATCGACCAGCTTGAAAATGCACTGTATTGCGCCAAAGTCTCTTGTTACGCCCAAGGTTTTCAATTGATGGCAATGCAAGCGAAAGAGCAAGCATGGCAATTAGATTTTGCCGAAATCGCCAAGATTTGGCGAGCAGGCTGTATTATCCGCGCGACTTTCTTGCAATCAATTACTCAGGCTTACCAGCAAGATAGCAAGCTTGAGAATTTGTTGATGGCAGAGTCGTTTGCTAAAGGGTTATCAGACAAACAAAATGATTGGCGCATAGCTGTTTCGACTGCGGTTATGGGCGGGATCCCTGCACCTTGTATTAGCTCGGCACTGGCCTATTACGATAGTTATCGTAGCGCAACGCTACCAGCTAGCCTGTTACAAGGTCAGCGTGACTATTTTGGCGCTCATACTTTTGAGCGTACTGACAAACCTGCAGGTGAGAAGTACCACTTAAACTGGAGCAGTGATCGCAGTTTAAATAAGGTGTAACCCCATTTTAGGGTAAAAAACAGTCAATAAAAAAGCCTATCAATTGATAGGCTTTTTTATTGCTCGAAAATGGGTTAACCAATAAAGATATCAAGTAATAAACCGGCACTAAATAGCGCACTGAATATCATGGTTAACTTGGCTGTGCGCCCAAGTAGTGGATTTAGGGCTGCGCCTTTTACCTCATTAAAATCGCGGCTCAATGTCCTTGCCATTATAAAGGCTAGGCCAGCTAACAGGACTGGCAGACCAGGCAATGCGCCCATAAAGAAACCCGCAATAATGATAGCAAATGGCAAGAACACAAAACTCTGGTAGAAAATACGAGACTGTTCGAGTCCCATACGTACTGCCAGCGTCTTTTTACCTGCTTTAATATCCGTTTCCATATCGCGGGTGTTATTAACCAGCATAATCGCAGCGTTTAAAAAGCCGATAGCGCTACCTAATAGCCATGCACTTGATGCTGTTTCGCCGGCTTGCAAAAAGTAGCTACCAACAACGGCAACTAAGCCAAAAAATACAAATGCAGCAACTTCACCCAAACCATGAGATGCAAGTGGGTAGGGGCCACCACTATAGCCAAGCGCGCCGAGTATTGCTGCCGCAGCTAAAAAGGCAATCACTATTCCGCCATGATAGATCAAGAATGAGCCAACCATTAACGCGAGCACTAAGCATAGTATCATCGCATTTCGCACAGCGTTAGGGCTTAGCATGCCGCTTTGAGTTACGCGAACAGGGCCTAAGCGCTCTTCAGTATCGACACCACTTTTAAAGTCAAAGTAGTCATTTGCAAGGTTCACAGCTATCTGCAACAAGAGTGCGCAAAGCATTGAGGTTACAGCAATGAACCAGCTGAACTGTTCAAGCTGCAGTGCTAGTACATTACCAACCAGCAGTGGGCCAATCGCCGCAGGCAAGGTGCGTGGGCGTATGGCAAGTATCCAAGGATTCATGGTTTAAATTTACTTACAGAGGTTTACGCCAAAGAAGGATGGCATAAAGATAAAAAGAATTAGCTATAGCATAGCAAATTTAACAACTTCTAAAAAGTGGATTTTATTGATGACAAAGTGGGCAAGTTAACAAATTTCTAAGTCTTAATTATTTTTCATTATTATCGTTTAATAAGTTTGAGCTAGCGCACATCGGTAGGCAGGAGTGTATGCAATATTATATTTCTAAAGCTGAACACTATGATTTGTCTACTTTAGATAGGGAAGCTACATTGCAGCTTGCGGTTTTGGTAAACGGTATTCTTAGAGGTTAAAGCTATGCGTTTTGAGGGACAAGTCGCAATAGTTACTGGCGCAGCATCGGGTTTAGGAAGAGCCTATGCAATAGCCTTAGCTGAGCGAGGAGCGAGAGTTGTTTTAATTGATAATGAAGCAACTCAAACAATGGATGTTAGCTTAAATACTGCGTTAAATCTGGAACCTGACTCTGGTTTAAAAACTTGTGGTGACGCCATAAAGGCGATTGGCGGAGAGTTTAAGTCTTTTAGCTTGGATGTTACTTGTATCGATGATATTACTGCCATGATTGAGCATGTGATCCAAAGCTGGGGACGGGTCGATATCCTGATTAATAATGCTGGGATCCACCATCCCTGTGCGTTTGAGCAAATGAGTGAGTCGAGCTGGAAACACCATCTAGATGTTGACCTTAATGGCACCTTTTATATGACTAAGGCTGTATGGCCGATTATGAAACGTCAAAGCTATGGCCGTATACTGATGAGCAGTGCTAGCTCAGTATATGGAGACATGTACGAAACTAGTTTTAGTGCGAGTAAAATGGCGGTAATGGGGCTCGTAAATAGTCTACATCTTGAAGGCAGCGAACACGGGATTGCCGTTAACAGTATTATCCCTCATGCCGTAACTTCGATGACGGCCAACCATCTAGCATCGGCCGTACGGCCGTTATTTTCCAAAACCACAGTGGTTGCGACTGCACTGTACTTATGTAGCTGCAAAAGCCCTTCTGGACAGCATCTATCTGCTGCTGCAGGTGGCATTAGTCATACTGCGTTAGTTGAGTTTTCACCAAGCCGTTTTAATGCTGAAGAGTGCACGCCTGAAGTGATTACTGAGCGCTGGCCTGATATGTATCATGCTAAGCCATTTACTGCACATGATAGCGGTGAAGCACAAGTTCTTGCATGGGCAAAGGCATCCGCCAATCAACGACATATACAAATTGAGTAACTAGTTACAAACAGATAAGCCTTTAACTCAAAAACTGAGGCGCTTAAGAATGCATTTATTATTTTAGGATTTGTTGCAGATCCTGCGTGGTTAAAAGCTGGCTAGCTATGACAGTCTTGAGTTAAGCTTAGGGCAATATATGTTGAGTTTTAGGTTGCAATGAGCCAAGTATTAGATGATTTACTAGCGTTACTTTCTTTAGAGCAAATTGAAGAGGGTCTTTTCCGTGGTCAAAGCCAAGATTTAGGTTTTGGACATGTGTTTGGTGGCCAAGTGATGGGGCAGGCGTTAAGCGCTGCGAAACAGACTGTCAGCCCAGACCGCAAAGTGCACTCATTACACTCTTATTTTTTACGTGCCGGTGATGAAAAACTACCTATTGTGTATGACGTTGAAATTATGCGTGATGGCGGTAGTTTTAGTGCTCGCAGAGTTAAAGCAATTCAAAAAGGTCGGCCGATTTTTTACATGACCTGCTCGTTCCAAACGGCTGAAGAAGGTTATGAGCATCAAGCGACGATGCCAAATGTTCCAGGTCCAGAAGGCCTGCTAAATCAGCAAGAACTTGCTATGACACTAAGAGATAAAGTGCCATCACGAGTGCTTGAAAAATTTATGGCCGATACACCGATTGAGATGCGCCTTGTGGATCCAAGTGATCCAATAGCACCGAATCCTAGTGAGCCTGTACGTCATGTGTGGATGCGTGCCAGTGGTAAAGTGCCTGATAATTTATGCGTACACGACTACTTGTTAGCTTATGCTTCAGATTTTAATTTTTTGGTGACTGCAGCGCAGCCTCACGGCGTGTCATTTTTGACACCGGGCATGCGAATGGCAACGATTGATCATGCCATGTGGTTTCACCGTCCATTTGATTTCAGTCAATGGCTGCTTTATAGCATTGAAAGCCCTAATGCTAGCGGTGGTAGAGGGTTTGTTAAAGGGCATTTCTTTAATCAACAAGGTGAATTAGTTGCATCAGCGACTCAAGAAGGCCTTATTCGAATGACGAAAAAAGACTAACGCCTGTTTAGCGTAAGCAGCATAAATTTAATGTGGGAATAAAGGATCAATGCAATGATTTCAATGATGAAAAAAAGCGTAGTGCTCTTATGTTTAATGGTACTTACGGCCTGTGTAACAGTTGAAGAAAAGCCACCAGTGGTGGTTAATGGCGCAGCAGGTTATTTAGAGCGATTAGCGCTACCTCAAGGAAGTGCAATTACCATTGCGATTATTGACTTAGATACACCAGGGGTCATTGTTGCGCAAAAAAGCTTTGATATTGTTAGGGCGCCAGTACCGTTTAAGTTTTTACTACCAGCGGACACTATTGATAACAGCATCAATTATGGTGTGGTAGCAATGATTCAATACCAAGGACAAGTTATTTTTCAAACCTACGACCGTTTCCCGGTAATTAGTAATAAAAAATACACCACTGAAGTACTGATGAAAGCAGTGCCCGCCCCATAGGGCAATGTTAATATCAAAAAGGAGCTTCGGCTCCTTTTTGTTTATTTGGCACTATGTATTAATTTCGAGGTGAGTTGGCTCATTATGGCTGTAAAAAATAACAATTCGCTGGATGAGATAGAGCTTCAAGCATTGATCATAAAGTGGCTGCTTGAGGATGAATACAGAATCGATGCGCTGATTGTGGCTGAGCAGCTAAAGCTTAATGATTGGATGTTAGCCGCGGGTTTTGTACGTAATTTAGTGTGGGACAAAATACATGGTTTGCAATCAGCGCTCAATGATATCGACCTTATCTATTTTGATGTAAATGATTTATCTATTGAGCGTGATAAAGCTATTGAAGCGGAGTTAAAGCGTATTGCTCCGATCTATCCATGGTCAGTGAAAAATCAAGCCAGAATGCATTTACGCAATGGTCATCAACAATATAGCTCTAGCCTTAATGCCATGAGCTACTGGCCTGAAAAGCAAACCGCCATTGGAGTCAGCGGCGTATATTTATCATCAGTAAGCAACCCAATACCAGCATCAGTGTCTGGAATGGCAACGCAATTAGTTTTGCATACTCCGTTTGATTTTAATTGTTTGTTTGACCTGTCATTACAACACAACCCCAAAGCTAAGCGTGCGTTGTTCGAGCATAGGTTGGCGCAAAAGGGATGGTTGCAAACCTACCCAAAGCTGCGAGATAATGGCTAGTGATGAACTTATGAGCATACGGTTTTAATTAAATAGCATCGAAAACAAAGTCGGTTACGATCTTGTTTGCGGCTTTTTTATCGCTTGCCATAGGGACTTCTTCAATTTGTTCTTGCTGTAAATGGTGGTTTAATCGATGGATCCATATCTTGATGCGATAAAAGAAATTAAAGAGTTGGCAACCGCAGAGGAGATCCACCGAGTCGATGATATATCGATATATCTTGAGCGCTTTACTGATCTTGATTTAATCGCTACCGGGATCTACGCCGAAGTGTATGAAGTACCCGGTGAGCCAGATAAAGTGGTAAAGGTATGTAGCAGTAAAATTGATGGTTACTACTTATTCGCCCGCTGGTGTATGCGCCCGGAGAACCAAGACAATCCACACGTCCCCACTATTCACCGTGAAGACACCATTGAGCTCAGCAGTGGCCGTGTCGTGCGTTTTTATGTGATAGAACGGCTAGACGATATTAGTGATGATGGCAGCGAGCCGACTCGACCAAGCCATTTTCATAATGATGATTTTGGTAAGTTGTGGGGGACATTACGCACCATGACCTTACCATTTGCTGACCCCAAAAAGCCTTTTAATGATCAAGTGCAATCTGCCGATGAGTTTGTTGAGCAGATCCAAGCGCCGCGGCCACATTTTTATATGAGCTCAAACGAGCGTAAGCCAGTGGTGATAGATGATGAAGTGATTGACGACCATGCGGCGCTGCTGAAAACCTTGTTCGATGTATTGAGCTTCATTGATGACCACGGAGTGATGGATTTACATGGTGGTAACTATATGCTTCGTGGCGATACTATCGTGATCACCGATCCTATCTCGCATAAATATGCTAAAGATGCCCCATTGAACTTAATCAAGTAAGTTTGAGGAATTCAGTCGGATATTGTGAATGCCTAATAACTGGTGCATGTAATTTGAAGTAAACCGTTATATGACTTGAATAGTATTTAAAATTCTTTTCAAGTCATAGGTGTTAATATAGTTTTTTTGATGAAAGGAATCACCAATGAAAACAAAGTTACTATCAAGTTCGAGAGATTATTTTATTGGGGCGATAGTGATGTCTTTAGGCCTGATTTATAACGCCTTTGATCGAGATGTGTTTGGGAGTATTGCTTTTTTGATATCGCTTTTAATCTTTCTCTGTATTGCTATTTATAAGTATCGTAAAACGCCTCTTTAAATGCTCGTAGTTCATAGAAACCTGAATTCAGCTCGCCTGTAAAAAGGTTTTCTTAACGTAAACGTTTATAAATAATCTAAATTTAAAATAGCATTTAGCCCACTTATAATGGAGAAGATTAGCTTGATTAGCGTCATTCTATTTATCACACTGCTTAGCTGTTACTTTAGCTTTGATAAAAGTGAAACGCCTGCTCGAGAGGCTTACTTAGCTATTTTGGCTTATAGTCTTTATCTGCTTACTTACTTGTTTATTCCGCCTTTTCCCAATGGTACATCGACTCATATGGGACAGTTGTATGGTTTGGTTCCTATCGTTTCTCTTGCTGCTATTTTATTTCCACACTTTAACCATAAATCGCCGGAAATCGTGACTCGGGTTCTTGGTTGGTTTGGCCTAATTGTGGTGGCGATAGTTTTGCTTTGTTTTAAGTTATTTGTTTGGTGATTTACAGTTTGCCAAAACATATAAGCAATTGAATTAATTGGTTTTTAGCTAAGTGTTAATTTTTCAATCGAAATGAAGAATACTATATTTTCTTTATCTTTAGCAATGAAAGTGGCAGTAGACCATTAGCCTTAAAAACCGTTGAAGCTTTAGTGAGTTTAGTCGCAGCCATTGTGGCTGTTTTCAATATATTTATCGCCTAAAAAAAACCATTTCTTAAGTCATGCTACTATTTGTTTCGATGGTAAATGTGTTTTACTCATTTAGTATATTTTTAGCTAATCGATTTTACTAAAAGAGTCTGACTAAGCTTCCTCCTCGATATTATAAGCGGTTGGATATATCGGCTATGTATTGAAATGAGCCAATATATGCCTCAATGCTTAAGGTTGAATTGCTTAAGGTTGAATTGATGGCTCTCATAGGCCGGACAGCGAAAAATCGACCTAAGTATAAACGCAGTGGCAACCTTTGAGTTAGATTCCAGTCGCAGGGAAGGTGAGTTCTTTGGATCCACAAACATTCATTGGTATGTCTATCGGAAGTCCCTTTTACTAGGAAGCATTATTACATTTATGGGATTTCACTTACTGAAACCCAAAAGCAGAAAATAGGTTTTAGATCTAACACATAAAAATCCGCTTAATTGCCGCTTTTTTGTGTGTGACTAGTTTAGTTATCTAGCTACCTACCTTAGCTATGATTCATCGATAATCGCTATCCCAAGCAAATAAGCTCAGTTTTTCTCTGGTTAAATCCATACTTTTATGAGTTTATTTGCAGCCATCTAGCTAAGTATAGGTATAAGTATGCCACTAGTCAGACTGACCAGCTCAAGAAGGAAGCTCCACTCCCAAGGCTAATACCTATCCGAGTCTTATAGCTAAAGTCTATTTTTAACCTTCAGACTAACGCAGACAGTCATGTTTTAATTAAAAACTCGAGTAGTGTCTGTTTAATAGACTGTCAGTAAGACGACGATCTACTTAATCAGTCTTATCAGCTAAAACTGCCTTCGTTGACGACTTTGTGGCGGTAGTAAACCTTCCTTAAATACGGTTTGCAATATAGGCAACGACTTTCATCACAGGTCAACTTTGCGTTAAATAATTGTTGGCTTTTGAGAATGTGTAGCTTGCTGGTTAAGTGATCAAGGTGTGCATTGGTCACGAATATAAAAGGTGCGATATCAATATATGTTTAATTAGTGTGATCTGGATCGGTTTAATCTACACCTAAGTAGGTATCCGTAGTTGAGTTTGATTTGGATCAATTTTTCAGGCTCTCATATCTGGCAGGATGCACGCAAATGTAAGGAAATTGAAAACAAAGACAGCGTTAAGTGTTGTATTAATGGAGTAGTATGATGAACAAAAAAATCGTTTCTAGCTTGATCGCCACCGCCCTTCTCACTACTGGTTTTGCCTCTTCTGTATCAGCTCACCAAGCAGGCGACATTATTGTTCGCGCTGGTGCCGTAGTGGTTGCACCAAATGAATCTAGCCAAGATGTTTTAGGTTTGGGTGAATTCAGTGTTGGTGACAACACTCAGTTAGGCTTGAATTTTGGCTATATGCTCACTGACAACATTGGTATCGAGCTATTAGCTGCAACACCATTCAGCCATGACGTATCATTAGATGGCGTGGGTAAGATTGCTGAAACTAAGCACTTGCCACCAACCCTAGTTGCTCAGTATTATTTTGGCGATGCGAACTCAAAACTACGTCCATACATTGGCGCTGGTGTTAACTTCACTAACTTCTTTGATAATGAATTTACAAACGATTTAGGTGGTGCATTAACGGATTTAAGCATGACGAATTCGTGGGGCGTTGCAGCGCAAGTTGGCCTAGATTATCAAATTAACGATAGTTGGTTAGTTAATGCTTCTGTTTGGTATGCGCAGATTAGCACTGATGTTAAGTTCAACTATTTAGGGGATGCTCAAAAGGTTGAAACAGATATCGACCCTTGGGTTTACATGGTGAGCGTGGGTTATACATTCTAATTTTTCGTTAAGTTGGGCATTTCCCACCCATGAAAAAAGGAGCCTATTGGCTCCTTTTTTACGCTTAAGCTTTTTAATTAAGCTTATTTAGATTCTTTCTTAGCTGCGCGTTCAGCTTTCTTTTGCTCTTTGGTTTTCCAGTGGCGAGTATTATAAACAAACTCAGGTAGCGCTTTGGTTAACCAAGCAACTAACCGCCAACGCTTAGTGACATAAGCTTTGCGTTTACCGGCTTTCATCGCCTTAATGACCTGACTTGCCACCACAGCTGGTGGCGACAACCATAAGCGGTTTTGCTGCATAGCAGCTTTATCAAGCATACCTAATTGAATATCTGTAATGGTGATCGGCAGCTTTAAACGCTGGGCGTGCATGCTTAGACCTTCAAGATAGTTTTGCGCAAAAGCTTTTGATGCGTGATAGGCCACACTCGGACCACCACGTAGCCCTGCAATAGAGTTGATCGCCGCAAGTTGGCCATAGCCTTGATCGCGAAATAGCCTAAAAGCCGTATTGCAAACGGCAGAAAAGCCTTGCACATTAACTGTGATGATATCTTGCTCTGGTTGCCAAGGCAGTTCAGGATCGTAATGAGTTAAACCTGTATTCACTAAGATCAAATGAGCGCCACCTAAAGAGTGCCAAACGGCATTTAGGCTCGCTATTACTGCCTGTGGGTCGTCAATTTGCAATGGAAATACTTGCGCTTTAGTTGGCAAGGATTGACTAAACTCAGTAAGAGATTGTGGATCTTGTGCTAGTAGGGCCAGTTCAACGCCTTCATCTGCAAGTTGTTTTGCAATTTCACGGCTAAGTAATGAGCTAGCGCCCACAATTATTGCAGTTGCTTGTGTCATATGGGTATTCGACTTCGAATAGGTAACTTATCATAGAAAGATAAGTGTATTAGAACAAGATTAATTGTCCGTTGCTGTGACACGGATAGTGAGAATGCATTTTACTCCCGAGCGATTAATCCGACGGTAGTTAAAATTTTTGTTAATTTCGTCAACTTTATAAAATCAGTTACTAACATAATTTGGCAGCATTAAAAATTTGATAGTTAACTGCAAAAATTTCAAGTTCAGACATATAGACTTCTAGAAGTCTTGATGTATTATTAGGAGCATAAAAATGAAACAGTGGTTAAAACCTTTATTACCTTTAGCGGTAGCAGCAAGCATGTTGACTGGTTGTGCAACATCAAATGCAGTGGTGGAGATCCAAGGTGAGGTTTGGTACAAGGAGCGCATAATGCTACCTGAAAATGCAGTGATTACAGTGCAAGTTCAGGATGTTTCGTTAGCAGATGCACCCGCTGAAGTGATTGCTGAGTTTGAAAGAAACGACGTCAGTACACCGACACCTTTTCAGTTTTTAATTAACAGAGATCAGTTTGAAGACGGCCATACCTACAGCATTGGTGCACGTATCAGCCTTGACGATAAATTGATGTTCATTAATACACAGTCTTACCGAATTGATTTGGACTCAAGCAAGCCCATGTCAGTTTTAGTGCAGAAAGTGGCGCACTAACTCCGCAACACCTTAGTGTATGCTTTGCGCCTCTTTCTGATCGGTTGTCATATTAGAAAAGAGGCGCGTTGTTATGCCGGTCAAAATTCCCGATAACCTGCCAGCGGCAGAAATCTTGGAATCTGAGAATATCTTCGTTATGTCTGAAACTCGGGCTGCGAATCAAGATATTCGTCCTATGAAGGTATTAATTCTTAATTTAATGCCTAACAAGATTGAAACCGAAACTCAGCTGCTACGTCTTTTAGGTAATACCCCGCTGCAGGTTGATGTTGATTTGCTACGTATTCATGATAAAGAATCTAAGCATGTATCGATTGATCACATGAACAATTTTTATCGCGACTTTGAACAAGTTCGCCATAAAAACTATGACGGCTTGATTATAACGGGAGCACCACTTGGCCAAGTCGAGTTTGAAGACGTCTCTTATTGGGATCACATTCGCGAAATTATCGATTGGTCACAGTTACATGTCACCTCTGTGCTTTTCTTATGTTGGGCTGCTCACGCTGCTTTGTACCATTTATATGGTTTAAATCGAAAATTGCTGACGACAAAACGTTCAGGTGTATTTACCCATAAACGTACGACTGAGCATTATCCTTTATTGCGCGGTTTTGATGATGAGTTTTTTGCCCCGCATTCGCGTTTTGCAGAGATGGATGTTGAGAATCTACGCGCTCATCCACAATTACAGGTATTAACTGAATCCGATACTGCTGGTGCCTATATGGTGCTAAGTAAAAGTAATCGAAACTTGTTTGTAATGGGCCACCCTGAATATCAAAAGTCGACCTTAAAAGATGAGTTCTTAAGGGATTTAGCTCAAGGGCTAAACCCTAAAATCCCACTGAATTACTTTACGGATAACGACCCAAATAAAGCACCTATAGCTCGTTGGCATAGCCATGGTAGTTTGCTGGTTAGTAATTGGCTTAACTATTATGTTTACCAGCTAACACCTTATAATCTTGATGACATGAGTGGTATCACACCTTGGGAATCATAGAGGAGCCGTTGGGCTAATGCCGGATAAAACAAATGCCAATATAATTGTTAAATATTGGCATTTTTTAATGTGTATTATTCGCTGAAGCCTAGTTTAAGATTTTGATTATTAGTGTTTTATATATTCACGCTTTTACAAGGCATTGAACATAGCGATAGCTCAACGCCTTTTATCATTCCTTTGCTATAAAGGGCTACTTAGCGAATAAATTAATGGTAATAATATCTTCATAATAACCGGCTCTTGCAAAAGGCTTTGGGGTGTTTTGAAACGATATCGGCATTTTTTGACCATTTAAAAGGCGATTGTTGATGTTAAATTCTGCCTCGTTAATTAGGTTAACTTGTTGGCCTCTAAACAAGAGTTGATAGGGTACCTTGTTTTTCTTATTGGTGACGTTAACAAGGTGACCATTGTTCAAAGATGACATTGATACGCCGACATAGCTATTGCTCTCAATAAAAAGCGGCAGCTCTTTACGGTTTTGTTGGGTTAAATTGCCTAGGTCCACTCTCACAGACGTGCCTGTAGCGGGTAACCAACTATCATTGCTATTGGCTATTTTGGCATGAACATAAGGGGAAACTTGATAGTTAAAAGAGTAGCTACTCGTCGATATAATGGTATCGATATCGCTCTTAAGTTCAACATCTAATATGCCTTGATAAGCGCCAGGATAAAAATCATATCCATTTGGTATATAGGCCCATAAATTGATTTTTCGTTGACCTAATACAGGCAAAACATAGTTGTTTCTGCCAGTTGTATCGATTGACTGGCGTGAAGTGTTTTTTAGCTCATATCTATGTAGTGACGTAGTTCCACGAAGTTGAGGCTCGCCACCTTTTGGCTGTTTTATCACAACTTCTTTAGCACATAATACTAATGCTCTATCAAGATAAATTGTGCCTGGGATCCACACTCCGCGTTGCCCTTTTTTTTCTGAAGTCGCAGATTGTGTTTTTAACTCTATATGCCAGTTTCCATCACATATAGCTGAGCCTTCATCAGATTGTGCATGCGATACATTAGCAAAAACAATGCAAGATATCGCCAGCATTAAGATCTTATTTTTGAAGCTACAAACTTTCATCGCAGTTCTCCTTAATACACGTGATGTTGAGTGTACCTAGTTCGATTAAATGACTATCGACCTGGTCAATGACCAAAGTACTAGGCTTAAAATTGTCACTCGAAATCGTTATGACATATTCGCCCGGACCTATACCTTGGATATAGAACCGACCAGATTTATTGGTGAAGAAAGGTAAGCTGATCCCTTCACCCGAAATAGTGCCTTGCAGGTATGATATCGGCTCACCGTTGCTCGCTTTTAATATACCCTTTGCGGTATATGAGCTATTTGAACCAATCATGAAAAAGTGGCCGGTCGTGGCGCCAGGTGAAACGGTTAATCGGCTTTCGCCCCAGTCATAACCAATGGGCGCATCTGGCACATTAAGATCTATAACATTGTCAATATAAGGTACATCCAGTGATAAGAGCGCGCCTATCATTGAAGTGCCAGAGGCTTCATAGTCATGTTTTTGATCTATACCAAGCATGACTTGCTGTTGTGATAATGAGGGATGCAGTTTCGAGATAATAAATGGTCCGTCTTGCGCACGTCCCCAGCCTACTTGCCCATCAACAAGGCCAATAGCTGTATTTCCTCTTATTGACGCTGAATAGGATGCCTCGCTATTGGCGTTGGTGTTACTGTTATTTCGCTCTACTTCAACTTCGACTCTGAGGCGGTTTGCTGTGTAATCGAACTGAGCATTTTGGCTATCGCGCCCATCTTCGTACTCAGCCTTTGCTCTGTAGCCAAAACTACCGACTCTATCGTTACTGGTTTTACTTGCCTCTAGCCGAGCATAGTTATTCACACTATGATAGTTTGCAGCTAAATTAGGTTTATTTTGGGTATTTGAGCGTCTCCAATCAAGGGTGATAAAGTACTCAATATCTGCATTTTCATAGGTGTTGTTGTCGTTATAGTTAACACCAGAGCCTAAAGTCCAGTCGCCTAGCCTCCAGTTCATAGTCATTGACATATTGCTCTGTTCAACGTCATGGGTATCTTTGTAATACGATCCTGAAATCGTGGTGTCCCATGCGTTATTAATCACCCATACGTAATTGGCTAAATAGCGTTCATATGAGGTTGCTAAAATTTCTTTATCCCAAGGAGTTGAAGTAAATGAGTCTGAAAAGTCAGCACTTAATCTAAGATTTGGTGCGTTGTTAGAATTACCAGCAACAGTGCTTTCAAATGTAAAGGAGACCACATTGCCTATACCTGTATCTTCGAGGTTGCTAAAGGATAAGCGGCTAGAAAGGTTGCCCCAAGAGGAACCAAATGTGGCCGTTGCACCTAAGATTTGACCGTACTGTGCTACAGCGCCGTTAATGCCAAGTGTTAACCAAGACGACACGCCATATTCAGCGAAGCCAATCACAGTCCAAGTATCTAAATACTCGACACCATTTTCTGCATAGATTGAGGGCGCACCTGCGGTCAATCCGAAATCGAGCATGTCCTCGTTTAGTAGCTTATTGTTATAAAACTGGCTAAATACAAATCGTTCAGTCTTTCCTGATAGATAGGTGACATTTACGATAATGTCATTGGCGCCATTGGTCATTGGCAAATTATTGAGGTTAAAGCGACCGGCTTCTTGGCGGCCACTGAAAATGATTTGTCCGTTTACAGTGATTTCAACCTCGGCACTTTCTTTAAGGATTAACTCCTGATTATTATTAGGACCGATAACCCGATCGGGTTGTAATTGTGCATAATCACTTTTTATTGAAAAGCCACCTAAACTGGTACTTGAAAGGTGACCAGAAGCACTCGCTCCAGACTCAACATCACCCATTGCGACTCGAAATGGAGCGCTGGGCCTATCGTAAAAAGCGGTCCATTCTCCTCGTAAGAGATTTGTATCGTTATCTGAGGCTTCGAGGTGGTTGGCCAGTGTCACATTGAGTCCATTTGCGCCACCAAAGTTCATCTGTGCCAGCCAGTCAGCGGTTGAGAAGCGACTGCTTGTCTTTGGCTCCCAGCTTTCAGTATGGGTAAAATTAATGCTGTTAAGCCAGCTAAAACTGCCACTTTTTGAGGGGACAAAGGAGTTGAACTGATCACTGAAGTCGACGTCATATTGGCCAAAAGCTTCAGGCGAAATTTTCAGATCTAAGGTTAAAGTCGAAGAGTTAAAGGTTACATCTAAGCCTTTTTCTGCTAAGAGGCTGAGAGCAACCATCTGCTTATCGTTTTCATTGGGTATGGATAAACTTCGCCAAATCTCATCGGTAATTCTACGGCCAAGCAATGACTTTAAAGAATTAAACGAAACCGATTCGACTTCAGTGCCATTTAGGTTTACCGGTATAGTTCCAATCTCTCGGCCTTCAATTTCGAGAGGTAACGAGAAGCTCATTGCAAAAGACTTTATAGGGAGAAGCAATGCAACTGAAAAACTTAGCCATAATGGCAGTGATGAGCTAACGCTTGTCACCGGTTTTCCTTTATATCCACCTTTGCTTGGCTGTCCTTTGGCGAGAGCAAAGTGTCCATAGCAATATCAACCGATTCACCAGGTACTAAATATTGTTGTTGCAAGAGGTGTTGAATATCTTGCCATTTCCAATTGTGTGTAGCCTGCTCGCTTTTTACTTCAAACGACAGCTGCGGAATAATAACAATGCCGTCCCCTGTATTAGCAAGCTTCATCGACGTCGGAATATTACCTTGATAATTAATATCAGCACTTATTGTGTTAAACACATTATCTGGCGAAACAAACACTAAAGCACCGATTTGAAATAACATCTTGATACTGCTTTGCTCTACATCATCCTTAATAGGTAGTTGGCTAAAGACAACACGGTAGGATTGGGCGGTGTCGACTAAGTTGCCGATATATTTTACTTTGACCATCTGAGTACTTTTGGGTGGAATAAGTACTTGTGGAGGAAAGACAAAGAAATCCTCAGTGTCGGCAAGTTGCTCTCTATCGCCAGTTGAGACTTGTCTTTGTTTAACAAAAACCTCTAACGGTAAAGCTTGCTCTGTGGTGTTATTAACTTGAAAAAACTGCTCACTCTTACTGCCTTGTGGTGAAAAAAAACTCACCATAGGAAATAGTTCAAAGGCATAGGCCATTGGATGGGATAGAAAAAGTATTAGAAAGAAGAAAATCCGCATAAGTCCTCAAGTGGGGCCAAAGGCCCCGTGTCGCTATAAATCACAACAAAACAATCATTATTTATCTTGGGTAAAGCGCTACGTACATTGACGTTTGGTATTCACCAGCTTTTTCCCAGCCATTAATCACAGGCTTAATTTTTAGAGTTTTGTCTGCACTTAAACGGCCATCGGTGCTATTGCTCACATTCATACCGACTTCAATCGCATGGCTATTATTGGCGTTATTTTTCGCGTCAATGGTGCCAGAAGTACCATTAAATGAGACTTCAAGAGGGATTACATCAACGCCATTGCTATTTTTAAATGCTTGTGCGCCAACGACTAACGTGCCTTTTGAGTTATCGTTATTACACCAAGCTTGGAATTTGAACTCACTTGCTGCTTCATATGGAGTTTTTACATCTAACTCAATAGAACGATCTTGTGTTGAATGCATATAACAGCGCTGTGGAATTTCGCCCGTTAGGTTTACATAAAATTGTGTTGCGCCGTCCGGATGTTCGTCAGGGTTGCTTGACCAATTATTTGCAGCTACACCAGCAGAAAAAAGTAAAGCTACCGCTACACCACCAACTAAAGTTTTCATTTTATTCTCCAATGGATTATGAATTATGTTTTGACGAATAAAAGATATACATTTAGAGGTAGTATTAGTATCGACCAATGGGCTAGTTAATCGTTATTGGAGAACTAATTTAGACCTAGCTAGGTTAGTTCTTAGTCAATTAACTAATTTAGACTGGGGTTAATTGATTCTGGTTTGGTTATTATTTTCTGTATCCATTAAAAGCATGTTTATTTGTGACCGGCTACGTTTGCCTGTCTTTAATAAGATACTTGATACATGGCATTTAATTGTACTAGGGCTAAGGTGCAGTTGATTGGCGATTTCTTTATTACTGCTGCCATTCAAAAGGTGGAAAAACACCTGTTTCTCTCTACATGAAAGCGTGTATTTAGCCCCCAAGTCATTTAATGAGTTTTGGCAGTTATCCGCTGATTGTACTAGAACCTTTAATGCTAGAGACATAGCATCACGGCTAAACCATAGTTGGTTTTTCTGGATGGTGCGTATAGCACGAGTGAGCATCTCTAGAGTGAATTCAGTGGTGATTAATCCTGAGAATCCTAAAGATATAATGCTAGAGATGTTTGCCTCATCAGCAGCGCCAGCGTTGACAATAAGCCAGTGGCCTCCACGTTGAGGTGGGGATATATCTGATAGTAGCGGGGGCGCTAAGCTAGATTTATCGACTATCACAATAGATTCAGACGATAGATCCCAAAGGTTATCTGTATTTTTAGTTTCAACAATTGTTTTTGAATCAAATCCTGAAGCAAGAATGGCCAATACAACCTCTTTCCAAGCTTGATTTGTCGATACTATATATAAGAGTTTTCCCTTTTGGCTATTCATATTCTGTCCCTTGATTCAAATAACTCTGGCGAGCATATTTAGCCTTTTCTAAATGTTTTTTTCCTTGATGGTGTTCACCAAACTGGATTTAAGTTTTTAATTTTGTAAAAACGGTAATTTAAAGATTTTAATATGTAATAACTATCTGGTTTGGTCACTTTTTATGTTGAACTTGATTGTAAATTGATGATTTGTTCTTTTTGCCATGTTTAGGCTGGCACTTATATTGGTTATTTTGTGTTTAATTGAAAGCTTTTGTAAGGCTTAAGTAAATTAGCGTGCGCAATTTTACGTGTAATAAATATTTATTGTTTCTATTTTAAGTTCTTTATTTTAGCTAAAAATATTTATGTTTAAACCTAAGGCAAACTAACAACGAAAAAACCGCTTAATCTTTCTGGTTTACGCTTTTTAGTTTTGGCTTTTAGTCTGTTTGCTTGATTTGCTACTTGTAAATTTTAAGTGACAACTTCGGCTCATACTTTGGTAGATATTTGACCAATGGGCACTTGCTTTACGTTAGCGTAAACGTCAGAGTGGTAAATATTGAGCAAGATCACATTTATATTAGCTAGGCGATAACCTCTGAATCGTTACTAAACGAAGCCGCTAAACCCTACAACTAGCGCAGCTTTGGATGAATTCTAATAAAGGTTAACTAGCGTATTACCGGAGTCATTATGAGTTCAGTTCAGTTAGATCAAGATATTGTTATTGTTGCCGCAAAGCGCACACCAATGGGTGGATTCCAGGGCGCGTTATCAACGGTTGCTTCACCAAAACTCGCTGCGACAGCAATTAAAGGCTTAATGCAGCAAAGTGGTCTAGCCGGTGAGCAGGTAGATGAAGTCTTGATGGGGTGTGTACTCCCAGCAGGTTTAGGACAAGCACCAGCACGCCAAGCGACATTAGGTGCAGAGTTGCCATTATCGGTTGGCGCAACCACTGTTAATAAGGTGTGTGGTTCAGGTATGAAAACCGTCATGTTAGCCCACGATTTAATTAAAGCGGGCAGCGCCAACGTTGTGGTTGCGGGTGGTATGGAAAGCATGAGCCAAGCACCGTATTTACTCGATAAAGCGCGTGGTGGCATGCGTATGGGGCACGGTAAAGTACTAGACCACATGTTCCTCGATGGTCTTGAAGATGCCTACACCGGCGGTGCAATGGGTACGTTTGCGCAAAATACAGCAGATGACTTTAACCTGACACGCGAGCAGATGGACAGCTTTGCATTAAGCTCACTTGAAAAAGCCAATAATGCCATTAATAGCGGTGCATTTAGCGATGAAATCACCCCGGTCACAGTAGCTAATCGACGTGGTGATGTTGTGGTTGATATCGATGAGCAACCAGGTAATGCACGCCCAGATAAAATTCCTACATTACGTCCAGCATTTGCTAAAGACGGTACCATTACTGCAGCTAATTCAAGCTCAATTTCAGATGGCGCAGCTGCATTAATGCTAATGACTCGTGCCCAAGCCACAGAGCTAGGTCTAAATGTGATGGCCACAATCAAAGGGCACACTACCCACGCGCAAGAGCCTTCTATGTTTACCACTGCGCCAGTTGGTGCGATGAACAAACTGTTAGATAAAGTGAGCTGGACTAAAGAAGACGTTGATTTGTATGAAATCAATGAAGCCTTTGCCATGGTCACTATGCTCGCGATTTCCGAGCTTGGACTCGATGCTAACAAAGTTAATGTAAATGGCGGCGCATGTGCACTTGGCCATCCTATTGGTTGCTCGGGTGCTCGTTTACTGGTGACGTTGATTTATGCCCTTAAAGCACGTGGGCTTAAGCGCGGCGTAGCATCACTTTGTATTGGCGGCGGCGAAGCGACAGCAATGGCGATTGAGCTTTAACCACCTAGTTAACTAACGGTAATGGTTAATAGCTAATCGTTAAAGACAGTAATAGTAATCAACAAGACCGGATCTGTATCAAGCCGAGGCAGTTATAGCCACATAAAAATCAGGCCAAGCAGGTCCATCATTTTGCAAACGCCATCACTGGCCTTGCCGAAATAGGAAGCAATATGACAACTCAAGTGAAGCATTACATCAATGGCGAATGGATATTGGGCCAAGGCGACAAGCAAATAGCCGTGACCAACCCAGCGAACAACGAAACCATTGCCGTTGTAAATGCCGCGAACGAAGCTGAAGTGCTCAGTGCTATAGCTAGTGCTAAAACCGCGTTTCAAAGCTGGAAAGAAGTGCCTGTTTCAGAGCGTGCGCGTGTCATGCTTAAGTATCAGCACCTTTTAAAAGAGCATCATGACGAAATCGCCACCATTCTAGCGCAAGAAACCGGTAAAACATTTGATGATGCAAAAGGGGATGTTTGGCGTGGTATTGAAGTGGCAGAGCACGCTTGTAATATCGCATCTATGATGATGGGCGAAACCGTTGAAAACGTAGCGCGTTCTATCGACACCTACAGCTATACTCAGCCACTTGGAGTGTGCGCTGGTATTACTCCGTTTAACTTCCCGGCGATGATCCCACTTTGGATGTTCCCGTTAGCGATTGCTTGCGGTAACACATTCGTTCTTAAGCCGTCAGAGCAAGATCCAATGACGCCGCAGCGTTTAATTGAATTGTTCGAACAAGCGGGCGCGCCAAAAGGTGTGGTGCAACTGGTGCATGGTGATAAAACTGCTGTCGATATCTTATTGACTCACCCTGATATCAAAGCCATCTCATTTGTCGGTTCGGTGAATGTTGGTCAGTATATCTACAAAATCGGTACCGATAACTTAAAGCGTGTACAAGCTTTTGCGGGGGCTAAAAATCACTGCGTAATTATGCCAGACGCTAATAAACAGCAAGTGATTAATAACCTAGTTGGCGCATCGGTAGGCGCGGCGGGTCAGCGCTGTATGGCACTGTCTGTAGCGGTATTTGTTGGCGCCGCAAAAGAGTGGATCCCAGAATTAAAAGAAGCTATTGCCAAAGTTAAACCGGGTCTTTGGAACGATAAAGACGCCGCTTATGGTCCGGTAATTAGCCCTGCAGCAAAACAGCGCGTTGTTAGTTTGATTGCTCAAGGTAAGCAAGAAGGCGCTGATTGCTTACTCGATGGTACTGATTTTACCGTTGAAGGATATGAGTCGGGTAACTGGGTTGGTCCAACCATGTTCGACAAAGTCACAACCGATATGAGCATTTATAAAGAAGAAATTTTTGGCCCAGTGCTTTGCTGCATGAATGCTGAAACGCTAGAAGAAGCGATTGCGATAGTCAACGACAGCCCATACGGCAATGGTACTTCTATCTTTACCGCCAGTGGCGCAGCTGCACGTAAATATCAGCACGAAATTGAAGTGGGCCAAGTGGGCATTAACGTGCCAATTCCTGTGCCATTACCTTTCTTCTCGTTCACGGGTTGGAAAGGTAGTTTCTATGGCGACCAACATGCTTACGGTAAGCAAGCGGTGCGTTTTTACACTGAAACCAAAACCATTACAGCACGCTGGTTCGAGTCTGATATTGCCGTGGCGTCAGCGCCTAACATGACTATTGACCTCAAGTAATCACGGCTGTTGCCACCCTAGTTGGGTGGCAACGCTGATTAAAATGCAGATTTTCATTACTGCAAAAGTTAATACAACAAGCTAATTCAATAAGAATCAATAACGAATAGAGGTCAGCGGCTATTTTAAAAGGCGCGCTATAAATGACCCAGAGCCTTAATTTTCAATACAGCGTTAAGGCAAGAGACAGAACAAATAGGAGTACCCAGATGGATTTCAATCTTAATGAAGACCAACGTCAATTCGCCGATTTGGCTCAGCAGTTTGCGACAGAGGAGCTAGCGCCATTTGCTGCTAAGTGGGATGAAGAGCATCACTTTCCAAAAGATGTGATTCAAAAAGCTGGTGAGCTTGGTTTTTGCTCTCTATATTCACCAGAATCTGAGGGCGGAATGGGATTATCACGCTTAGATTCATCGATTATTTTTGAGCAGTTATCTATGGGGTGCACCGCAACAACAGCGATGTTAACTATCCACAATATGGCAACGTGGATGATCACAAGCTTTGGCTCTGAAGTATTGCGCCAAGAGTGGTCAGAGTCACTAACCACGGGTGAAAAGCTTGCCTCATATTGCTTAACTGAGCCAGGCGCTGGTAGCGACGCTGCATCGCTGCAAACCAAAGCCGTTCGCGAGGGGGATGAGTATGTGATCTCTGGCTCTAAAGTGTTTATCTCAGGTGCTGGTGCAACAGAGATGCTAGTGGTGATGTGCCGCACAGGTGAAGCAGGACCAAAAGGCATTTCAGCGATTGCCGTTCCCGCAGATGCCGCAGGCATTATCTACGGTAAAGCAGAAGATAAAATGGGTTGGAATGCCCAGCCTACACGTCAAATCACCTTTGAAAATGTGCGCGTTCCAGTGGCGTATTTACTCGGTGAAGAAGGTCAAGGTTTTACCTTTGCTATGAAGGGACTCGATGGCGGACGCATTAACATCGCCACTTGTTCAATTGGAACTGCGCAAGCAGCGCTTGAACGTGCCACTCAATATATGAACGAGCGTAAGCAATTTGGTAAGCCTTTAGCGGCATTTCAGGCACTACAATTTAAACTTGCCGATATGGCAACCGAGTTGGTTGCAGCGCGTCAGTTGGTGCGTTTAGCGGCATTTAAGTTAGATGAGCAAGATCCAGAGGCTACGGCTTATTGTGCAATGGCTAAACGTTTTGCGACTGATATCGGCTTTAAAGTGTGTGATGAAGCGCTGCAAATTCACGGCGGATACGGCTACATTCGAGAGTATCCATTAGAGCGCCACGTACGTGATGTGCGAGTACACCAAATTTTAGAAGGAACTAACGAAATCATGCGTTTGATTATTTCGCGCCGTTTGTTAGATGAAAATGCTGGCGCCATCTTATAAGCGCACTGTATCGACGTATTCTAAACGTGGCTTTGTCGGCCAGTGTTAAATGATTTCAGATTTGTATAGGGAGTTACCATGTCAAACCAACAACCATCTTTATTAATCGAGCGTATCGTTGGCAATACCGCAGTGATCAGCATGAATAACCCGCCAGCCAATACTTGGACAGCCCAAAGCCTACAAGAGTTAAAACATAAGGTATTAACGCTAAACGAAAACAAAGATGTTTACGCGTTAGTGATCACTGGTGAGGGGCAAAAGTTTTTCTCAGCCGGTGCAGATCTTAAGTTATTTGCCGATGGTGATAAGCAAAACGCAGCCGAGATGGCACGCTATTTTGGTGAAGCTTTTGAAACCTTAAGTGCGTTCAGAGGTGTGTCAATTGCGGCAATTAATGGCTACGCCATGGGTGGTGGTTTAGAAGTGGCTTTAGCTTGTGACCTACGTATATGTGAAGAACAAGCACAACTTGCATTGCCTGAAGCTACCGTTGGTTTATTGCCTTGCGCTGGTGGCACACAAAACTTAACTGCGCTAGTGGGCGAGGGTTGGGCGAAACGTATGATTTTGTGCGGTGAGCGCATCACTGCTGAAAAAGCAGAAAAAATCGGTTTAGTGGAAGAAGTGGTTGAACAAGGGAACGCCTTTAATGCGGCAATGAGTCTTGCAGAAAAAGTAGCAAATCAAAGCCCAAGCAGCGTTAAAGCGTGTAAAACATTAGTGCAGGCTGGCCGCACGATGCCAAGAGCCGAGGCGTTGCCATTAGAGCGCCAATTGTTTGTTGAGCTATTTGATACCGAAGATCAAGCTGAAGGGGTGAATGCCTTTTTGAACAAACGCAAAGCTAATTGGAAGAATGGCTAATGAGTGCCGAGAATATGCAAGTAAACAGTGAGCAAGTGCTGTTTAGTACGCTGACCTCCGACTCTGGAAAGCAAGTTGGGGTTGCGACACTGAACATTGAAAAGGCCCTTAATGCACTAAACCTTAACATGGTTCAGGCATTATCGGCTCAACTTAATGCTTGGCAACGTGATGACAACATTGCTGCTGTAGTGCTTGATGGTGCGGGTGAAAAAGCCTTTTGCGCCGGTGGTGATGTACGCGCCATTTACCAAGCATCAATAACAACGCCGGGTGAGATCACCGCTGCTGCCACAGAGTTTTTTAAACAAGAGTATGAGCTAGATTATCTACTGCACACTTTTGGTAAACCAGTTTTAGTCTGGGGCGATGGCATTGTTATGGGCGGCGGTTTAGGGCTAATGATTGGTGCTAGCCATCGTATCGTCACCGAGCGCTCTCGTATTGCTATGCCTGAAGTGACTATCGGTTTATATCCTGATGTTGGTGGCAGTTATTTCTTAAATCGTATGCCAGGTAAAAGTGGTCTGTTTTTAGGTATGACGGCCTATAACATGTCTGGAGCCGACGCTTTGTATGTGGATATCGGTAATCACTATCTTAATAGCGATGATAAAGCGGCATTATTTGAGCAACTCACATTATTGCCTTGGGGCGCTAGCCAAGATGCAAACCATCAACTGCTTAGTGACATGTTAAGTACCATGAGTGCGGCATGTGCGGCTCCAGCTTCTGATAGCGTACTTGAGCAAAATCAGCCATTAATAGATGAGTTGATGACAGGTTCACTCAATGAGGTGTTAGTAAATGTCAGTCAAATTGAGCCAAGCACGTTAGAAGCCAACCCTTGGTTAGCTAAAGCGTTAAAGACCATGCTAACAGGCAGCCCGATAAGCTTGAACTTAGTGCATTTGCAATCCCAAATAAGTCAGGACTTAAGCTTAGCTGAGTGTTTTAAGTTAGAGCTTGGTTTAAGTGTGAATTGCTGCGCCAAAGCTGACTTTAGCGAGGGCGTGCGTGCTTTACTGATCGATAAAGACCGTAATCCACAATGGCAGTTTAGCGACGTCGCATCAATTCCTGAAGGCTTTGCGCAATCGCTAATGCTATCGCCTTGGGATGATGGGCATCCACTAAAGGATTTGCACTAACAGACCTGGACTAACAGTGTAATTTGTTGAGCAGGTTTAGCTTAGCTTCAAAGTAAACGCTAACGGTGAGTGGTACTAGCCGTAACAGGGAATAAAACACTCACAAACGTGAGCGGGAGTGAAACATGAGTACAGTTGCATTTATTGGTTTAGGAAACATGGGCGGACCAATGGCGCTCAACCTGATTAAAGCAGGTTTTACCGTAAAAGTATTTGATTTAGTGCCTGCGGCAATGCAGTCACTTGCCGATCAAGGCGCATTGACGGCAACAAGTGCATGTGGCGCTGCTGCGGGTGCAGACATAGTGGTGACTATGTTACCTGCGGGCAAGCATGTGCGCGGTCTATATGTAACTGATGACTCGAGCAAAGGCTTAATTGATGTCGTTGCACCGGGCACATTATTGATTGACTGCTCAACGATTGACGCCGACAGTGCGCGTTTTGTAGCAAAGCATGCAGCAGATAAAGGGTTAGAGTTTATCGATGCGCCGGTTTCGGGCGGCACTGCAGGCGCCGCAGCGGGAACGTTAACCTTTATTTGTGGCGGCAGTGATAACGCATTTGAGCAAGCGCAAGGCGCACTAAATGCCATGGGCGGTAATATCTTCCATGCAGGTGGTGCTGGTGCTGGGCAAGTCGCTAAAATATGTAATAATATGCTGCTGTCGGTATTAATGGTCGCCACCTCAGAGTCATTGCAGATGGGTATCGATCATGGGCTTGATCCGAAAGTGCTATCTGACATTATGAAGGTAAGCAGTGGTGGCAATTGGACATTGGATAAATATAATCCGTGTCCTGATGTGATGGGAGCGGTGCCGTCATCAAATGATTACCAAGGTGGCTTTATGGTCGACTTGATGGTGAAGGATTTAGGCTTGTCGCAAGAGGCGGCGCTGTTATCTAATTCAAGTACACCGATGGGCGCGCTGGCGCGTAGTCTTTATGTTAATCATGCTAAGCAAGGTAACGGTAAGCGTGATTTTTCAAGTATTTTTGAGCAATTTGCTAATTCAGAACAGAATAAATAAAGGGTGTTCCAATGGATTTAAAAGATAAGGTTGTTGTTATTACTGGCGGTGCTGGTGGGCTAGGTTACGCGATGGCGGAAGATTTAGCGGCGGCAGGAGCTAAGTTAGCACTTATCGATGTTGACCAAGAGAAGTTGGAAAAAGCCTGTGCAAACATTGGCGCAACGACCGAAGTGCAAGGTTACGCGGTTGATATTACCGATGAAGAAGATGTATTTGCCACTTTCCAATTTATTAAAGAAGATTTTGGTCAGGTTAATGTTTTGGTAAACAATGCAGGCATTTTACGTGACGGCTTATTGCTTAAAGCAAAAGAAGGTCAAGTATATGATCGTATGTCGTTTGACCAATTCCAGTCAGTGATTAACGTAAACCTTACAGGTTCATTCTTGTGTGGTCGTGAAGCCGCAGCCGCTATGATTGAAACTGGCCAACAAGGCGTGATTATTAATATTTCGAGTCTTGCTAAAGCCGGTAATATGGGCCAGTCAAACTATGCTGCGTCAAAAGCGGGCGTAGCGGCAATGAGTGTCGGTTGGGCCAAAGAGCTAGCGCGTTACAACATTCGTAGCGCAGCAGTCGCACCGGGCGTAATTGAAACTGAAATGACAGCCGCGATGAAGCCAGAAGCGCTTGAGCGTTTAGAAAAAATGGTTCCAGTTGGACGTTTAGGTCAAGCCGGAGAGATTGCTTCTACAGTACGTTTTATTATCGAAAATGATTATGTAAACGGCCGCGTATTCGAGATCGACGGCGGTATTCGTCTGTAATTAGGTTGAATATTGGGTTATGAAAAACGGGCTTTTGCCCGTTTTTTTATGGATGTTACGTAGGGTTTGAATAATGCTTTAGCATTAGGTCATAATAGCTTCATTATAAAAGGAATATGGGAACAAAATGGATAAGCTGGAAAAGGCGACGAGATTAATGATGCTAGTTGTAGGTTGCATCGGCCTGCTGGTGATCTATTTTGGTTTTTTTTATTTAATGTTTACAGGTAGAAGCACGGCGGCCATCCCTTGGTATATTTTACTATCACCTTGGGTTTGTATTTATTTTGGCTTAACTAAACATCAGCAATTGGCTGTTGTTCGCTGGTTTACCAATAAATGGTCACGCAAGTAGCGCGTGCACAGATTGAAGTCTTAAGTTTATAGTGTAGTTATAATAAAATTAGTCAGTTATCAACTCGATTAAATCATGTTTAAGAGGCGTCATGAAAGGGCTTAAGTCGGCAATATACATTTTGGTCTGTGTACTTACTCTTGTTGGGTGTGATGACGCACCAAAGCAAAATGAAATCCTTGCCCCACAAAAACCTATCGATGGGAAAGTGATCGCGGAGTATGGTAGTTGGGCCTCTCCGGTAACGCCTGAAGATGTTTATGATCTTTCTGATGATATTAGCCATGTGCGCGCTACATCACAGGGTATTTATTTTGTGCAATCCAACGCTAACAATGAGGGAAAAATGGGCGTGTACCGTCTAGACCTTGATGGTAGTGTTAATAAAGTTGTTTCGTCAAACTTCAATATTCGCAGTAGAGTGCATGAATATGGCGGCGCTCCTTATGCCGCTATAGGCCATAGTTTATTTGCGACTAAATTTTCTGATCAGATCCTCTATCGTATCGCCCCAAATCAAGCCCCTTTTGCTTTAACGCCTAATGGTACACGCCATGCTGGTTGTATCTCTAACCCTAAAGCCTCACGCTTAATCTGCGTTCGAGAAGACCATCGTGGTAACGGCGAGCCGATAAACAGTTTAGTTGGCGTTAATTTAAGTTATGCGGACGAAGGCGAGAGTTTAGTTAGTGGTGCAGACTTTTATGGCAAACCTGTATTATCACCGGATCAAACTCAATTGGCATGGGTATCATGGGAACATCCGAATATGCCTTGGGATAATACAGATCTTTGGCTAGCAGATTTAGATGCTAAGGGCGCTATTGTTAACTCAAGAAAAATAGCCATGCCAAAGCAAGGTTCAATTACTCAGCCGTTGTTTAGTCCAACTGGGCAACTGTATTTTGTGGCTGACTTTAATAACTGGTGGAATCTATATCGTTTAGACCCGCAATTGGAACCAGAGTTAGTGTTAGAGAAACAAGCTGAATTCGCCAATGCAGATTGGCAATTAGGCCAAGCTAATTATGCTTTTGAAAACGAACACAGCTTAATCGCAAGCTATAGTCATGATGGCTTATCTCAACTTATTCGCATTGATACTCATAGCGGTGTAACTGAAGGGATCGCTGTTGACTTCGCTGATATTTCCTATGTAACAGAGTATCAAAATGAGGTGCTATTTGTTGGAGCTAAGGAAACGCCAGAGAAAGGTATTTATAAAATAAAAGGCCGCTCAGCCCAGTTAGTTTATTCGCCAACCTTACCGGTAATGGACCCTAATTATATCTCTAGAGCTCAGGGAGTCAGTTTTAAAACTGCGAGTAAGCAAACTGCGCATGGTTATTTATATTCGCCGCAAAACCCAAACTTTCAAGGGCCACAAAACAGTGAACCGCCTTTGGTCTTGATGATGCACGCAGGTCCTACTGCTAAAGCAAGCCGCGCATTTAGGCGTGATATTCAATATTGGACTAGCCGCGGTTTTGCGGTGTTTGATGTTAATTATCGAGGCAGTACTGGTTTTGGCCGAGACTACCGCAATAGCTTGTATGGTAATTGGGGCAAGTCAGACGTTGAAGACGCCGTTAGAGCTGCTGGCTTCTTGGTTAATCGCGGCGATGTAGATGGACGAAAGCTAGCTATCAGAGGAAACCGTGCAGGTGGCTTTACTGCGTTATCTGCTGTGGCAAATTACAGCACGTTTGGTGCAGGCGTTAGCTATTCTGGTATTAGTGATATGGAAGAGTTTAAACGCCATTCACACAAGTTTGAGTCATATTACTTATTGCGTTTGCTCGGCAGTGCTGAGAATTTCCGCGAGCGTTCAGCTATGGCAAACCTTAAAGGCGTTAATGAACCGTTGTTGTTGATTCAGGGGGTAAAAGATTCACTTATTCCTGCCGAGCAATCTTTGATTATTTACCAAGCGGCAAAAAGCAAAGGCATACCGGTGGCTTATCTTGCCTTTAATGATGATGCAGCCAATCGTGTTACACCGGAAAGTAAGAAAAAGGCTTTGGAGGCAGAGTTGTCTTTCTATGGACAAGTTTTTGGTTTTACACCAGCTGGCAGCATGCCGGCTTTAGCGATTGAGAATATTGAAAACTTGCGTCGTCGGTAAGTGGCTGGTCTTGCAGGTTCAGCATTTCGTGCAGGTATGCTTACTTAAACCGCTTAAAATCGCGCAATTAGGCTGATTGCCGCCTTGGCAGTCATGGATTAGTGCGCCTAGTTGTGCCTTGAGTGTACTTAACTGGGTTATACGGGTTTCAATGTCTTGTAAATGATGCTCTGCTAACGCTTTTACATCTGCCGCGTTACGAGCGGTATTATTTTGTAGTTCAAGTAGCGCCTTACTATCATCTAAGGTGAAACCTAAGGCGCGGCAGTGCTGAATAAACTCTAATGATTCAACTGCTTTTTGGGTGTATTCACGGTAACCATTATCGCCCCGTTGCCCGACCACTAAGCCAATATCGTGGTAATAACGAATACTCTTAACTGAAAGCCCTGTTAATTTAGCTACTTCGCCTATCTTCATCACATTTTCCTCAATCAAATCTAATTGTAGTTTGACTCTCCCCTAATGGGAGACATTAGCATAAATCTATCTTATACAGTTAAAGCCTTTTATATCTTAACCAATAAGGCACAGCGTCTGGATGCTGGCTGACTCAACGTTAGTAGCAAGGCGAGCGCTTACTATTTGGTTTGGTATGTAAAACCAATTATTTAAGGAAAATCTAATGGCTAACTTCAATCTGTATGTACCTAAAATGGGCTGCGCCAGTTGCGTAGCTAAGATTGAGAAAGCATTTGGTCAATCGGCTAAATCAGTATCGGCCACGGTGAACCTTGCCGATAAGTTGGTGCTGGTGTCGGGTGATATTGCTACTGACACTGCAATTGAGATCATTAAAAGTGTTGGTTTTGATGGTGAGTTAGTGATTGATGCCAAAGTGGCTGTGGAGCAAAAAGCTGCGGATGAAGCTAAAGAGTATCGCCTTCGTATGATCCAAGCTGCAGTCGGTTTAGGGCTTGGTGTTCCTTTAATGCTGTGGGGCCTTTTAGGCGGTGAGATGATGGTGAATAACCAAACTCAGCAATGGGCTTGGGGCGCCGTGGGGGCAATAACGCTGTTGGTTATGCTACTAACGGGTCGCCATTTTTATCAAGGTATGTGGCGCGCAATTAAAGCCAAAAGCGCCAATATGGATACTTTAATCGCACTGGGTACAAGTGCAGCATGGATATATTCGATGATGGTGGTTGTGGCGCCGCAGTGGTTCCCCGCTGACACCCGCCATGTGTATTTTGAAGCCAGCGTAATGATTTTAGGTTTAATTAACTTAGGCCATGCATTAGAGCTGCGCGCTCGCGGTAAAACCAGTGAAGCAGTACAAGCACTGCTTGGGCTACAAGCAAGCACTGCTATACGCATTTCTGACAATGGTGATGAAGAAGTTGCTATTGAACAGCTAAAGTTAGGTGACAGATTGCGTTTACGCCCAGGTGATCGAGTTGCGCTCGATGGTGAAGTTGAAAGCGGTCAGACATTAATTAATGAGTCTATGTTAACCGGAGAGCCCGTTCCTGTTGCTAAAGCGCAAGGTGATAAAGTCAATGCCGGTACGGTTAATGCTAACGGTAGCTTGATTTACAAGGTAACAGCTAAAGCAACTGATACTAAGCTGGCAAAAATTATTGAGTTAGTGCAGCAAGCGCAAATATCTAAAATGCCGATAGGGCGTTTAACTGACAAAATCTCAGCCTACTTTGTACCAGTTGTGGTGATGATTGCAATTATTAGCTCGTTGGTTTGGTATCACTTTGGTCCAGAGCCCGCACTATCGCACGCATTAGTGGTATTAACTAGCGTATTAATTATTGCTTGCCCGTGTGCATTGGGCTTAGCAACGCCTATGTCGATTATGGTATCGGTTGGCCGCGCAGCGCAATTAGGCGTGTTAGTGCGTAATGGCGAAGCGCTGCAAACCGCGAGTAAAGTGACTACTGTGGTACTTGATAAGACTGGCACGGTGACTCAGGGTGCGCCAGAGCTAACCGATATTCTGATGTTAGATGACTCGATGTTAAATGATTCGCTTTCAAACGAGTCGGCGTTAGTGGAAAAAAACCAATTAGCTAAGAATCAGTTGCTTAAGAATGTCGCCTCTTTAGAGCAACACTCAGAGCACCCACTTGCTAGCGCTATTATCAGTAGAGCCAAAAATGATGGTCTAGTATTGGTCGAACCGGAGCACTTTACTAATTACCAAGGCATGGGCATTAGCGGCCAAGTTAATGGTCAGCAATACAGCGTAGGCAATTTAAGTTTAATGCAGCAATTGCACATTGGTGAATCGGCAGATTGCGAGCAGCTAAGTGCAGAGCTTGCAAGCCAAGCAAAAACACCCATATTTGTCGCTGTAGATAAACAGTTGGTTGCGATAATGGCGATTGCCGATCCAATAAAAACCGATGCGGCAGAGGCTATTCGCGCCATGAAAGCCAAAGGTTTAAAAGTGGTGATGCTTACCGGCGATAACCAAATTACTGCTAACGCAGTAGCGGAAAATGTCGGTATTGATACAGTGGTTGCCAATGTATTACCAGAGCAAAAGCAAGCTAAGGTGCTTGAGTTACAACAAGCGGGTGAGGTGGTGGCGATGGTTGGCGATGGTATCAACGATGCGCCAGCGCTGGTCAGTGCAGATGTGGGCTTTGCTATGGGCTCGGGGACGGATATAGCCATTGAAAGCGCTGACTTTACCTTATTGTCATCGCGATTGATGGTGATAAATGACAGCTTAGCGTTAGCTAAAGCCAGCATGAGTAACATTAAGCAAAACTTATTTGGCGCGTTTATTTATAACACCTTGGGTATTCCTGTGGCAGCAGGGTTACTGTTCCCTTTTACGGGCATGCTGTTAAGCCCAGTTGTTGCGGGCGCAGCGATGGCACTATCTTCACTTACTGTAGTGACGAATGCCAATCGCTTACGTAGGGTTAAGCTGTAACATTTATACTCAACTGGCTGTTAAACGGACGAGAAATTTTAGCTAACTATACTGTTCTGTATATGACTGGCGAGGGTATACCGTTTAATTCACTAAAATGTCATCTCAATGCGCCTTTGACAGTTGATAAATTAGGCTAAAATGCTATAGTATCGCGCTTAATTTTACAGGCTTGGCGCTCGATGGCGTCAACCTTCGGCCAGTAGGTTGGTAGCGAGTAAAACTTGGTACTGATTTACTGGTTTTTGTTTTATCTATGATGACGTTAATCATATAACCAAAAGCGGAATTGTCACTTTGATTACTACAGCTAATATCACCATGCAGTTTGGCGCTAAGCCACTGTTTGAAAACATCTCAATTAAGTTTGGCGGCGGAAACAGATACGGTCTGATCGGCGCTAACGGTTGTGGTAAATCAACCTTCATGAAGATCCTTGCTGGTGATTTAGAGCCTACAGCTGGTAACGTTTCATTAGACGTGAACGAGCGTTTAGGTAAGTTGAGCCAGAACCAATTTGGTTACGAAGAGTTCAACGTAGTTGATACCGTAATTATGGGCCACGCTGAACTTTGGAAAGTGAAGCAAGAGCGCGACCGTATCTACTCGCTACCTGAAATGTCTGAAGAAGACGGTATCAAGGTTGCTGATCTCGAGATGGAATTCGCTGAGATGGACGGTTACACCGCAGAATCTCGCGCTGGCGAATTACTAATGGGCGTAGGCATCGGTGTTGAACAACACTTTGGTTTAATGAGCGAAATCGCGCCAGGCTTTAAGTTACGTGTACTTTTGGCTCAGGCATTGTTCTCAGATCCAGATGTACTGCTTCTTGACGAACCAACCAACAACTTGGACATCGACACCATTCGTTGGTTACAAGAGATGCTAAACCAACGTAACAGCACCATGATTATCATCTCGCACGATAGATATTTCTTGAACTCTGTTTGTACTCATATGGCTGACTTGGATTACGGTGATATCCGTGTATTCCCTGGTAACTATGATGAATATATGATGGCTGCACAGCAGTCTCGTGAGCGTTTGATGTCTGACAACGCTAAGAAGAAGGCACAAATTGCTGAGCTTCAAGGCTTCGTTGCACGTTTCTCTGCTAACGCATCGAAAGCTAAGCAAGCAACATCACGCGCTAAGCTAATCGACAAGATCAAACTGGACGAAATCAAAGCATCTAGCCGTGTTAACCCGTTCATTCGTTTCGAACAAGAGAAGAAATTGTTCCGTAACGCATTAGTGGTTGAAGACTTGTCTAAAGGTTTTGATCATAACCTATTTAAAGATCTTAACATTATTGCTGAAGTGGGCGAGCGTATCGCTATTTTGGGTGATAACGGTGTGGGTAAAACTACGCTGCTACGTACGTTAGTACACGATATCCCACAAGACAGCGGTACCATCCAATGGTCTGAAAACTCAGCGATTGGTTATTACGCACAGGATCACGAGTCAGACTTTGCTAACGACATGACATTGTTTGAGTGGATGAGCCAGTGGCGCAAACCAGAAGATGACGACCAATCCGTTCGTGGTTACTTAGGTCGTATGCTGTTTGGTTCTGACGACATCAAGAAGTCTGTAAAAGTACTTTCTGGTGGTGAGAAGGGTCGCATGTTGTTTGGTAAGCTAATTATGCAAAAGCCAAACATCCTATTACTTGATGAACCAACCAACCACATGGATATGGAATCAATCGAGTCATTAAACAACGCTCTTGAAATGTACGAAGGTACATTATTGTTCGTCAGTCATGACCGTGCATTCGTATCATCACTAGCGAACCGTATCCTTGAAATCACACCAAATGGCGTGAATGATTTCAAAGGCACTTACGACGAGTTCCTAGCGAGCAAAGGTATTGAAGGTTAATTAACCTTTGCACCTTGAACGATAAAATAAAAGCCCGAGCAATCGGGCTTTTTTGTGTCTGGAGGAGTCTCGTCCTGAGATAAGTTGACCTTTGTTTATTAGCGTGCCATGGATTACAACGAATCAAAGTTAAAAAGCGAAACGCTAGCAGATGAACCGCTATGGATGCCTTTCAACTTACTGAGTGATTTTCAGCCCATTTGGGTAATAAAGGTTTGCTCTTCATCCACAAAAGCCACAAAGCCGCCGTGATAGATAAATACCCGACCACGCCCCTCAACTATGCAGGCAAGCTGCGGGTTCAAATCTTCTTCGTTATTTTGGCTTTGAAAGGTGCCGGTATCAGTGATTACGCCGCTGAGTGTAGGCAAATATCCATAAGTGCGCTTGGCTTGATCAATAAGGTTCAATTCGCTGGCGGTAGAGAAGCTGAAGGGGATCACACCAGCTTCTTCGATAAATAAAGTTTTCAGTTCTTCAAAAGCTGTAATCACTAGCCAGTCGATGCCGTTAACATGATGGATATACATTTTTATAAATACCTTGTTTCTCGGTAATTCTGAAGCGGCGATTCTATCACTATCAGGGACTAAACGTAGTAGATATTTAGTTGCTAAAGTCGGTATCTGTGCCATTTGTGGACATCCACTAGGCCAGCTTGAAACACGCTTTTGCCCCAAAATTGATTAGCCTTGGAATGAAGGCAGATTTACCTTTTGTTTTACTCGGTGTTATATGGTTGTGAGTATCAAATTGATGCTCTTGAGTTATTAATCGCCCGCCGCGGGCGGATGTGCAGATACGGCAGCGAGACGCTGTACTTCTTTATAACTGAAAGTTTCCCTATGCGCTCTGCGGTTTCACCCCAGAAACCGAAGCTCGTAGCCGCATCTGCACTAGATTAGGCAAGCATCATTCTGGTGATTCGGAGTAAAGGCTATAGGGTTAGTTTATTATCTGTCTCTAATTCGCTCCGAACTTTGATGCAAAAATAACTGTAACCCTATACAGGTATAATGAGTTTGATAAATCAGGTAGGTTTATCGATGCTAGAAAGTGAAATAACTGCATCGATAAATTTTTAACATCTGAAATAGCAATTGCTTATCAGCTAGTTAGCTTTTCGCCTTCAGCTAACAAGAGACCCTATAAATGTTCTGCACTGTTTTGCGCTATGGAAAATTCAAATTTTGCTTAACCTTGCAGATCAACTCGTTTACATCAATGAGTTACGTTGCTAGTTTTGACGTAAATTAATAAAGTGCAGGGATTTATCCGAGACGCAGGATAATAAGCTGTTATCGTGTCATAAAAAACACGGAGCCTATATATTATAGGTGATACAGAAACTTTAGCTGTGTATTTAAACAGTATTTAATT
>NZ_JBFRNX010000022.1:97444-97628 GCF_041471165.1 Shewanella sp. 10N.261.52.F9 | reverse complement strand
AACTCTTCAATTAAAGTTTTGTTGTTCGACTACGTCGAACGGCTCAACGAATTCTGTGATTTGTTTCCACTTTAAAAAGTGAAATCAAACTTTTTTTCATATTGCTATGAACACTCATTCATTAAGTAAATTTTTGATTGCCTCACTCTTTACTAGAAAGAATGGACAATTTCGAATAACTTAA
>NZ_JBFRNX010000022.1:0-96519 GCF_041471165.1 Shewanella sp. 10N.261.52.F9 | reverse complement strand
AAGCGATGATTCTTTATACACTCTCGTGTTAATAACCATCTAATTGAACTTCTAAAGCGATTGTCACCTGAGGCTAATTTCCGTAGAAGTTAATCTCTCTAACACCGCTGCAAGTCCCTTACTACCTAGGTAGTTGGCCTGCTGTGCCGTGTCAGTGGATGCGCATTATAGGGAGTTCTCGCAGTAGCGCAAGGGCAGTTTTCAATAAAATTAGCTTTTTCGAATCAAACGAATAGTTATTGCACAACATGTGCTTTTTAACAGCGAAACGGTCTGTTTAACGTAGGAGTCGCTGGTTATACAAGTCCACCCTGTCAATAAGAGCTACATATAGCAAAACAAAAATGCCTCATAACTGAGTTATGAGGCATTACGTTTTACAGCTTAACTTGCACACTAGCCCTGATTAGCTAAATAGCCAGGCACATCGGCAATTGAATCTAAAACAACTGTGGCAGCGGCGATAGCATCATCAGTCACCGTCTTGCCAGTTCTAACTAAAATACGAGTTGGCACACCAGCAGCTTCAGCCGCTAACATATCATCGCGTTTATCACCCACCATGACAGATTGAGATAAATCTATTTTCAAAAATTGCGCTGCTGAATTGAGCATACCAGGCTTTGGCTTACGGCAATCGCAATCAATTTTGTATTCACCAATGCCTTTTTCAGCATGATGCGGACAATAATAGATCCCATCAAGCTCTACACCTTTGTCAACAAAGTTCCAATCCATCCACTCTGTCAGTGAATGAAATTGATCTTCGCTATACATTCCTCGAGCAATACCAGACTGGTTAGTCACGACAGCAAGCATATAGCCCATCTCTTTTAGAGATGAACACGCATCAAACACACCATCTATATATTCAAAATCATCAACCTGATGTACATAGCCGTGGTCTTGATTAATAACGCCATCTCTGTCTAAAAATACCGCTCGATTCACAATACATTCTCTCTAATATGCAATAGCTATTATTATTTCACTCCTTGCAACAAAATGCACCGTGAACTTGCTATAAAACGGTGAATATCGTGTAATGAATAAAATATACAACTTTCACAATCTGAATTGTAGCTGATTCAATTAATCGCTAGGGATAATAAGATGTCTAATATCTATCATCAAAGACGCTTTGAACTGCTTGAGCAGTTACCAAATGACAGTTTAGCCATCGTTGCAGGCTATCAGCAGAAAGTACGTAGCAAAAACATCAAATACCATTTTAGACAAGATAATGACTTTCTCTACTTAACAGGGTTCGACGAGCCCGATGCTATCGCAATATTGGTTAAGGGCGATGTAAACCAATACCTTTTATTTTGTCGACCTAAAGATCCCGCGCAGGAAGTAAGTTTTGGCGCCCGAGCAGGTGTTGAAGGGGCTGTAGCCATTCATGGTGCTGATAAAGCCTTTACCGTTGCCGAGTTCGAACAGACCCTACTGCTACTTCTACAACAAGTAAATACACTATATATAAGTGATGAACTTGGAAGATTTTCGTCACAACTCATTAGCTGGGTAAACCAGCAAAGACATCATTGTTCGTTTGATACGCCTAAGCGCTTCACTTCAATAAAGCCTTTAGCTGAAGTGTTACACAGCAATCGTGTAGTAAAGTCTCAAGACGAACTCGCTAAAATCCGTTCAGCGGTTTATGCATCTACAGCTGGACATAAGGCCGTTATGCAAGCTTGTAAACCCGGAATTAATGAACGAGAACTCTCATCACTATTTGATTTCACTATCGCCAAACATGGCTGTAACGATGTCGCCTACCCTAGTATTGTCGCCGGTGGTAACAATGCCTGTTGTTTGCACTATGAGGAAAACTGCTGTGAATTAGTTAATGGTCAGATGCTACTCATCGATGCAGGCGGTGAATTTGAGTATTATGCGGCTGACATTACTCGCAGTTACCCGGTAAATGGCCGTTTCTCTCCGGAGCAAAAAGTCATTTATCAATTAGTGCTTAAAGCACTCGATCAAGCTATCGAAAAAGTTTGCCCAGGCGCAGCTTGGAACTCACTCTATGAGACCTGTATGCAAGTTATGGCAGAAGGGCTTAAAGAGCTCGGTCTCTTATCCGGTTCGATAGACGAAATCATGGAAAATGAGTCTTATAAACGCTTTACCGTCCATAAAACCGGTCATTGGTTAGGAATGGATGTCCATGATGTCGGCCCTTATCACAACAATAAAGGTCAATTTCGGACATTAGAAGCCAACATGGTATTTACTATTGAGCCAGGGATCTATATTCCACTTGATGCGACAGATGTTCCCGAGGCCTATCGTGGCATGGGGATCCGCATTGAGGACGATATTTTAGTCACAAATAATGGATACGAAAACCTATCAGTTGATGTACCAAGAAGCATAGAAGATATTGAAGCTTTAATGGCAAGCTAGAACCTATTTAAACGCATCAAGGGCGATAGAAATGAACACCCTACAAAAGCTAATTATTGGCGAGAGCACGGTATTAATCGCCTTTCTGCTCTTTATAGGCTCATATTGGCATAGTGCTTTGCACTTTATCGTAACTATTGCCTTACTATAAGGCACTCAGATTACAAAATTCAGTGTAATCGCTTTTAAATGTTCACCAAAACTAACTCGATATATAAAGGGGCGTAAACTACGCCCCCTTTTGCCATGCTAGAGACAATCAATTAGCTAATATAGGCTCTACGTTTTTCTTAAACCAATCTGTCAGTAAGTCAGCCTCGTAAGGAAAAGGGTCATTACCAACCTGCTGAATTCCCATTAAGTAACCCATATCTTTAAGCTTTTCACTACCAGAGCTAATCACATTACCATTGTCAGTCAATGTGTACTCAAAAGCGACCTTAGGCGGATATAAGTCACTAACGATTCGAACTTCATCTGCAGTTCCACCAAATGTAGGTTGTAAATCCCCCGCTAAATCAACATTAGTAACGATTAGCTCAAGTTTTTGTTGTGCCGATAAATGCTTATTAGCTAATTTAGCCAGCTCTTTGGTCAACTGGGTAAATAAGTATTCTTCAAATTTAGACTGCACACCAATTGTCGCTTCAACATCACTAAAGTCAGCCGGGTTTTGCCACATAATCGAAACCCTGCCATCCTCCGTCAGCAAATTTTCAGAGGTAGATTGCTCATTATTTTGAGCACAGCCACTTATAAATAGTGGTGTAGCGATTGTCATAAATAAAAGAAAATTTTTCATAATGGCTCCGTTATGTTCCACTCTTTATATTTATAACGCAGATCTCTAATTTTGCTAACCTTCATTTATGACTAATTAAACCTGTCAATGCGATAAGGTCCTAAATCTATGGTTGTTTGTTCCCCTAACACCTCTTGACGTAAAAGTTTTGCCGTAATAGCAGACCAAGTTAAGCCAAGATGTTGGTGCCCAAATGAGAAAAACACATTAGCTTGTTTTTGACTGCGACCAAGTATAGGTAGGCTATCTGGTAATGATGGTCGAAACCCCATCCATCGAATACCGTCACTTGCGGATGCAATTGCAAACAAATCGGGCAGCAATGCTTTAGCATGATGAAATAAGCAATCTGCTCTGGCATCAACCAAAGGAGCTTGTAAGCCTCCAAACTCTACAGTTCCAGCTAAGCGCGTCCCATCGCTCATTGGAGTAACAATAAACTTGCGATTATAGGAAGCTACAGGTCTAGATAAACAACTTTTTTGTGGCATCATCAAGTGGTAGCCTCGCTCTGTTTCCAGTGGTATCGAATAACCTAGTTGTTTAGCAATAGGTTTTGACCACGCCCCCGCAGCAATCACCAACCTATCAGTGTTTTTGCTAATACCAGACTTCATTTGCAACTGTATATTTGAACTTGTTTCACTCGTATAGACTTCAACAACCTCCTCAATGATCAAATTTCCGCCTAACGCTCTAAATTTAGCCTCAAATGCTTGGCATAAACGATATGGATCGCTTGTATGGCCAACTTGAGTAAAATATAAGCCATTAGTGATATGTTGACTTAATGAGGGCTCTAACGCCCTCACTTGTTCGCCACTAAATAGCTGAACCTCTATATCAGCGTCCGCATATGCTTGGTACTCTTTTTTAACCTCTTCTATTGGCGTCCCCTCAAATACTAACAGGCTACCATTCATCACTAATAAATCTTCGCAACCACAAAAGCTTGCTAAAGATTTCATAGCTGCAATAGCATCTTGATTGAGTACTTTAATAGCACGACTATTTTTAGATCTGCGTGAAGGCAGCATATTTTGCAAAAAACGCATAAACCAAGGTAATGCTTTTAAAAAATACTGCGGCTGTACCCGAAAAGGCCCTAAGGGATCCATTAACATTTCAGGTAGCTTTGGCAGCATTGTCGCGTCGGCTAACGGAAAAACTTGTTCGGTAGCAAAATGCCCTGCATTGCCTTTAGACGCGCCTGTACCCGCGCCTTCTTTATCAATCACTGTGACATTAAAACCTTCGCGTTGCAGCTCAATTGCCGCAGCTAATCCAACTATACCAGCACCTACAATAGTTAGATTACCTAAGTGCTGTTGGCGATTACTTTGATGACACTCTCTTTCACTATTAGTCAAAGTTTGAGTCGCCTTATCACTACGACTAATCATATCCTTGTCTCCAATTCAGATGCTTTCTCTATGGTGTTTTTTATAACATTACATAATAAAGTTCGCGGGTTTAGCGCAACATAAAACCTTGCTGAAATACATCATCTGGATCGAGTAAAAACAGATGTTTACCTGTAATATAAGAGCGACCGGAAACTTCAGGGATCACCGCAGCCTTACCATAGAAGTCAGTCTCAGTTCGCGCAGTAACAATCATGCGTCCATCGACAATACTCTCAATCATCAAAGGAGTATTTAACGCTACCTCCCCCCTTGCATGTAATAAAGCGATCCGCGCAGAAACGCCTGTACCAGTGGGCGAACGGTCAACTTCACCATCGGCGAAAATACATACATGGCGAGAATGAGCTTCAGGATTGGTGACTTTTTTAGAGGTGAAAATAACGCCATATAAGAAGCTCAAATCGTCTTCTAATGGATGCGTTAAAGTATGAGTTTTGATGATGCTTTGCTTTATCCGACGACCTAAATCAATTAACTGCGCCACATTGTCCTGTCCGCAATTAATTTCATAATAATCTGCATCAACATAAGCATAATAAGCGCCGCCAAAGCCTATGTCATAGTTAACCTCGCGAAAACCTTCGACGTTAACGCTGCAATTTAACCCATCAGCCCAAGAATCGACATTTTCAAAACTAGCATGGATTTTACCTAAAGCATCACGATGCGCTTTAGCAGTTATAAGCCCTGCAGGAGAATCAATTTTTATCACTCGTGGCGTATCATGCAACTCGATAGTGGCAGTTTCACACATGACTTTTACCAAAGCCAATATGCCATGACCACACATGCTGCTATAACCTTCATTATGTAAAAACAGCACGCCGAAATCCGCTGACTCAGTAACAGGTTCAGTTATGAGTGCCCCATACATATCAGCATGGCCTCTAGGCTCATGCATTAATAGCTTACGATAAACGTCCAAATTCTCTAGCACGTACTGACGCTTTTCTAAAATAGTGGCCCCTTTTATCTCTGGATAACCAGAGACAATAATTCTCAACGGCTCGCCTTCTGTGTGCGCATCTATAGTCATAAACTCTTTGAAATGAGCAGCCAATTCATGACTAATTGTGATCGAGTGCATATTTTTATTGCTCCAATTTAATTATTTGGATATTGTATACAATAATTCCTGTGGTTTTAGTAGCATTATTTCAAATACATTCCGTAAACAAATAGGTTTCAATTTGAAAACATGCGTATACAATATACGAATCCACATATAACTCCAAACGCTACATAGCAGTAATAGAGGCTTAATATGAACGTAAATTGGCAAGGTGTTTTTCCAGCGATCTCTACACAGTTTAACCAAGATGGTTCTATCAACTACGAGTCAAATGCCCGTATGTTGGAAGATCTGATCAGAGACGGTATCGACGGGATTATTGCGTTAGGCACTATCGGCGAGAATGCCTCACTTAGCCCAGAAGAAAAACGTGAGTTTATCAAGCACACTGTCGACACTGTTAAAGGACGGATCTTGGTTCTTTCTGGCTGTACAGAAAACACAGCAGAAGCAGCTTCTCTTTACGCTCAAGATATTGAAGAGCTGGGCGTTGATGGTCTAATGCTTCTTCCAGCGATGGTTTACCGTGGTACAGATCGTGAGGTTGTCACTCATTATCAAACTGTCGCACGCTCAACGAAACTACCTATTATGATCTACAACAATCCTGTTAGTTATGGCGTCGATATCAATCTCGAAATGACAGCGATTCTTGCAGAAGAAGACAATATTGTAGCTATCAAAGAATCGACAACTGATACCCGTCGACTAACAGAATTACAAAGCCGATTTGGCGAACGCTTTAACATTCTTTGTGGTGTTGACGATATTGCTCTAGAAAGCTTATTACTCGGTGCCACCGGTTGGATCTCAGGCCTAACAAACGTGTTCCCCCGTGAATCTGTAACACTTTACAAGCTTGCCCGTGCTGGTCGTATTGAAGAAGCTCGCGAGATCTATCGCTGGTTTATGCCTTTATTACGCCTAGACACGATTCCAACATTAGTTCAATGCATCAAATTTGCAGAGCAAATCGTTGGCCGTGGTAGCGAAAATGTACGCTTACCGCGTTTACCTCTTATCGACGAAGAACGTGTATACGTTGAACAAGTTATTGCTCAGGCACTAGCAACACGTATTAATCTCGATAAATACAACATCGACTAAAAAGACCCAAAACCTCCAAGTCAGCCGTTTAATACTAATTAAGCGGCTGAGTGTGCTAACTAAAACAATAAACCATGGAGTGGATTACATGCTGAAAGGCACTTTTTTTTGTGTTGACGCCCATACCTGTGGCAATCCTGTAAGACTCGTGACAAGTGGCCACCCTAACCTACGTGGCAAAACGATGAGCGAAAAACGCCAGCACTTTCTTCAAGAATTTGATTGGGTACGTAAAGCATTAATGTTTGAGCCTCGCGGCCACGATATGATGTCAGGCGCATTCCTCTACCCTCCTTGCTCAAATAACGCAGACGCATCAATTTTATTTATCGAAACCAGTGGCTGTTTGCCAATGTGCGGTCACGGCACAATAGGCACGATTACCGCAGCAATTGAGTCAGGCTTACTCATTGCTAAAGCGCCAGGTAAGCTGATAATTGATGTCCCTGCGGGGCAGATCAATATCGACTATCAGCAAACAGGTGGAAAAGTGGACTGGGTTAAAATTTATAATGTTGCGGCCTATTTAGCCCATCAAGACCAAATTTTAGATATCCCAGGTTTAGGTGTACTCAAAGTCGATGTGTCCTATGGTGGCAATTATTATGTCATTGTTGATCCACAAGAGAACTTTCCCGGGCTACGACACTGGAGCGCTGGTGACATATTAAAGTGGAGCCCAATAGTTAGAAAGGTTGCCCAAGAGCAACTCACTTGCATTCATCCGGATGATCCAACCGTAAATGGCGTTAGCCATGTACTTTGGACCGGCGATACCATTAATGACGGGTCCAATGGCGCTAATGCTGTATTTTATGGTGACAAAGCCATTGACCGTTCGCCATGCGGAACTGGTACCAGTGCTCGAATGGCACAGTTATTTACCAAGGGATTGTTGCACGTCGGCGATGAATATACCCATGAAAGTATTATTGGCAGTCAGTTTATTGGCCGAGTTGAAGCAGTAACGACAGTAGGTCCCCACCAAGCAATTATGCCAAGCATAAAGGGCTGGGCAAGGATCATAGGTAAAAATGCCATTACTGTTGATGATTCAGATCCTTATGCATACGGATTCCAAGTTGTTTAACCGGATAATTTCTTAATGAGTGTTAACACTCAGGAGCAAACATGACAGATTTAAACAAAGTAACTATCACTGGCCAACACTTTATAAGTGGTACATGGACCAGTGAAGCAACAGATTTTAATAGCATCAACCCGGTTACCAATGAGGCGCTTCCATACCGCTTTGCAAACGCGAGCCAGTCGATTGTTGAGTCTGCCGTTGTATCAGCTAAGCAAGCATTTATAAAATATCGTGGTATAACAGCCGAAAGCCGTGCTGCATTTCTAGAGGCTATTGCCGATGAGATCCAAGCTGACATAGAAGCCATTACACAAACAGCCCATTTAGAAACGGGGTTACCGATGGCTAGATTACAAGGTGAAACCGGTCGTACATGTGGTCAATTAAGACTATTTGCTGGCAACCTAAGAAACCCTATAGATAGTCGTTATGTGGATTTAGCCAATGCAGAAAGACAGCCACTGCCTAAGCCTGATACCAGACTGACCACTTTGCCGCTTGGTCCTGTAGCCGTCTTTGGTGCATCGAACTTTCCATTGGCATTTTCAACCGCTGGCGGCGATACAGCATCAGCTCTTGCTGCAGGCTGTACTATTGTGGTTAAAGGCCATCCTGCACATGCCGCAACCAGTGAATTAGTTAGCGGAGCCATTGAACGCGCAGCATTAAAGTGTGATATGCCTGCTGGAGTATTTAACTTAATACAAGGTTCCTCACCAGAAGTTTCGACCCAACTAGTGACTTCTACAGCGATTAAAGCTGTTGGTTTTACCGGCTCACTTAAAGTCGGTCGGATTTTATCCGACCTTTGTGCAGCGCGCCCTGAACCCATTCCATTTTATGGTGAGCTGGGCTCAACAAACCCACAGTTTATATTAAGTCATATTCTCGAAGAACAAGCCGAAAGCTTAGCTTCAACCCAAGTTCAATCAATGTTGATGGGCCATGGTCAGTTTTGTACTAGCCCTGGCGTAATTGTCGCAATAAAAGGAAACGCTTTAAACCGTTACAAGGCTACTCTTGCAGAAGATATTGCCCCACAAAGCGCTGCGAGTATGCTAAGCGCTGGCATAGCTAGCACTTATCAATCACAAATTGAATTGCTATTGACCAATTCACAGGTTGAGCTCATTGCCCAGGGTGAGTCATCTCCAGCCAATCATTTTACACGTCCAACAGCACTTAAAGTAACCGCGACCGACTTTATAAATTCAACGGAAATTCAGCAGGAAGTTTTTGGCCCATGTGCAGTATTGGTTGAGTGTGATGATGAGGCCCAAATGCAATTAATTGCCGAGCAACTTGAAGGCCAGTTAACAGCATCAATACACGGTTTAGACTGTGAGTTAATCGCGAATCAAGACTTAATAGAAGCTATTGCTTTTAATGTGGGCCGTTTAATATTCAATCAGATGCCAACAGGTGTCGAAGTTTGTCATTCAATGAATCACGGCGGACCATACCCAGCTAGCACAGACAGTCGCACTACATCTGTTGGTTCTGCAGCAATGGCAAGGTTTGAGCGCCCGATCTGCTATCAAAATATGCCAAAGACATTATTACCACAACGTGTCATTGAAGGAGAAACAGGCGTAAAAAGCTTTTAAACGCTGATGCTCAAACTTATAACTAAGTTCAGCGTGTTCAGTTTATAGGGATGAATGTTTTAGACGACTATATAATTGCGCGGAATGAGCATAAGCCCGCGCAAGGGTTTTTGAACGAGCAAGCCAATAATGGACTTTTAATATAAAGCATCATTAAAAGGTAAAACCGCATGCTTAGTGCCTTATATTATTAAGAGTTGCAATGAAAAATGGCAAAAATATGAAAGGGAAAGCCTCGGTTACCCTTTCATTATTTTGACATAAGCGGTACCCTAGGACGGATCAACTTGTATAAATAACAAAAAAATCGGGCACTATGAGCAAAACAACACCTATCGTCCATAAGACTCGCACACAAATTGTGGTTGAAGTGCTTAGGGAAAAAATCCTTTCCGGTGAAATCGCAGCGGGTAAACCTCTACGTCAAAGCGCCTTAGCTGATGAGTTGAATGTTAGCCGAATTCCAGTAAGAGAAGCCTTACTCCAATTAGAGGCCGAAGGTTTAGTTAAGTTTGAAGCCCACAAAGGCGCAACAGCAACACTTTTGTCTGTTGAACATGTTACCGAGCTTTTTGATTTACGAGCTTTGATTGAAGGTGATTTACTCGCCAAGTCTATTCCGAACCTAACAGAAGAAGATCTCAACAAAGCTGAGAGTATCCTTCATGAAATGGATGCGGCTTTCCAAGATGAAGAACAAGTTGAAAACTGGAGTGGTTTAAACGCACAGTTTCACACTTGCCTTTATAGCCCAGCAAATCGCCCTCATACCCTTGAAGTTGTTCAAGGTTTAAATACTAGCTGCGATCGCTATATTCGTTTACAACTGTTTTTAGCAAGCGGTGTGCCTAAAGCACAACAAGACCACCGTGAACTACTTGAACACTGTAAAAACAAAGAAGTGGATAAAGCCGTTGCTCTTTTACGCGCACATATTTTACATGCAGCAGAAGCTATCCGCATATTAGTGAGCCAACAAGACGACTAGCTCACTGTTTGATTAGCATGTTCCTTGCTAAGCTTAGCTTATACAGATCCCATAAGGCAGAGCTCAGGTTCTGCCTTTTAAATTTATAGAGAATACCTAGATGCAGTACGCCACTATTACTGGTTGGGGAAAGTGTGTTCCGCCTGCCACATTAACAAACCACGATCTTTCAACATTTATCGAAACCTCTGATGAGTGGATCAAACCACGCACTGGGATCAGCCAACGCCATATCAGCCATGTAGATACTTCAGAGCTAGCTTCTGTTGCAGCTAAAAGAGCACTAGCGGCGGCTGGTATTGACGGAAGCGAGCTAGATATGATTATTCTTGCTACTGCTACTCCTGATACCTTGATTCCAAACATCGCGTCAACAGTACAAGCTAACGTAGGTGCAACATGCGCCGCCTTTGACATTAATGCTGCCTGTAGTGGTTTCTTGTATGGTTTAGGTTTAGGTAGCTCACAGATAAAAAGTGGTCAGTGTAAGAAAGTATTAGTGATCGGTGCCGAACGCCTTTCATTCTTCTTAGACTGGTCTCGTCGTGATACTGCCGTACTTTTTGGTGATGGTGCTGGTGCTGTTGTGCTTGAAGCAACAGACGAAGCAATTGGTGTATTAGGCTATGAGCTTAATAATGATCCAGATGGTCGCGATATTTTAAAAGCCGGCTTTGGTACTGCAATGGACCGCTTCGAAGCATCGTCTTTAGATTTTTATATTGAGTTTAACGGTCAAGAGATCTTTAAACGTGCCATTGCGGGTATGGGTAAATTAAGCACTAAAGTTATCGAAAAGTGCGGTATCGATAAAGAAGAAATCGACTGGGTTATTCCGCATCAGGCTAACGAACGTATTATTGATACGCTAATTAGTCGCATGAAGATCCCGAAAGAAAAAGCAGTGGTTAACATTGCTAACTACGGTAACACATCAGCTGCGACCATCCCTATTGCTATTTGTGATGCGCTTGAACAAGGAAAAATCCAGCCAAATCAAACAATTTTATCTTGTGCGTTTGGTGCAGGCCTCACATCTGCAGCTGCGTTAATTAAATGGGGCGATCGAGTCACACCAATTAACAGTAGCAATGCAGAGTTACCACCTTGTGATAAAACAGGTATTGAGCTAGTTGCCAAAGCTGTAAAACACTTTTGTGGCTAGAAATTAAAAGCTAACCATACCAAAAAAACACCGATTAATATCGGTGTTTTTTTATACTTTTCACTTAACGCATAAATCAATTTCATCCCAATAAATCGCCTCAGAAAAATAACCACCTATTTTATTGTTCAGCTTACTAAAGCTAGAAACTACGCTGTCTTCTCCACTTAAACAGTGCCATACAAAACGATGGCAATTATTATCAAATAAATCGTAATCACGATAACTGAATATGGCGTGTTTCGCGTTGTTAAGAGTCTGCGTGGCGATTAATGCTTGATGTTGATGATTACACGCTTGGTAGATCCTGCTGCCACTGCGGCCAACAAGAAAACGCTCGACAGATACAGCTCTAACTAAGCCGCTACCGTGCAGTTCCACCAGCGTGTTATCACCAATCCAAATTCCGGTATGTTCAATCACGCCAAATACAAAACAGCAAACAATAGAGCCAGGTACCGGCTGCACTCTTTTATCACCAGTTTTCCATAAACTAGGTGATAACTCTGCAGACTGACCATCAACATGACTCTTGGCCGCTTTGCCCTCCAAACGCTTTCGTGCGACCTCTTTTTGCTTCTCTTTTTCTTCTGCAACAATTGCGACACCAATCGCTGCGGCGCCTAACCATATTAGTGGCAATGCCATATCCGCTTCCTTACTTTGTCGTCGTAAAATCAAAGGTGAACAGTGGAATTAAGCAAGCATAGTTGCTTTGTTTAAATAACTTATAGAAGATGTCATAGCTGTTGAATAGCAAAAATGTAACCAAAATTAATATCTATCGTTAGCGCTAAAATGCGTCATCACTTTATGAAGCGTAAGATCATTAGCGATAAATACCGATAATATTTGGCTAACACATTGAATAATTTCTTTTAATACACTACTTTAAATAATGAGCAGTTGATAAGGAGCGCGATATGAAAGGGATTATTTTTGCTGAGTTTTTAGATCTTGTTGAAGATACATTCGGGCTAGAAACTTGCCAAAAAATGCTTGATGAAAATCAAAATGATGGCGTATACACCAGTGTTGGCACCTATGACCACAAAGATCTGGTAAAACTGATTGTCACCTTAAGTAAACTCACTGGTGTTTCACCTGAAGACTTACAACAGGTTTATGGCAAATCTATTTTTAAAACTCTCTATAAAAGTATGCCAGGGCTTGAGGGGAAAGCTGATTCAACCTTCGCTTTTATCAACAGCGTCGAAGAATATATTCATATTGAAGTCAAAAAGCTGTATCCAAATGCTAACCCACCAACCTTTAAATTTATTAGTGCCACAGAAACTCAGTTGGTAATGGATTATGTGTCTGCCCGCTGTATGTCTCATGTCTGTTTGGGTCTAATTCAAGGTTGCGCCGACCATTTCAATGAAACCATAAACATTGAAATGGCACCGATTACAGCAGATCATTCAGAAGTTCGTTTTACCATAACAACCGTTTAGTTTTAAAGATTGAGCACTATTTATGCCAAATGAAGACATCAATCAATTAACTGAAAAGGTTTGCTTACTCACGAGAAAAATTGAGCGTGAAAAGGCTGCCAAAAAAGCAGCTGAAAAACTGTTAGAAGAGAAAAGTCGCGAACTGTATACCGCTAAACAACTTGTCGAAAACTCGCTAGTTCATATCAAAGAAAAGTCCGAGCAAGACATTGCACTGCTACAGTTTAAAACCTATTTAGAGTCTATCCTGCTTGACTTCAACCAAGTGTTTTTACAAAAACCGATCACTAATATCTTATTACAACGCCTATTAGATGATCTCATTGGCGTTGATGAGATAAAGGCAAGTAAAATAAGATTTAAGTCATTGGACGATACAGGTAAATTCAAATCATTTTATGCAGGAGACAAATCACTAGTCAAAGGCGACAGCTCTATTTCATCACCGCTATTTTGGAGTAATAACCATCGCCAGATAAAAATTATCATTAATTCTGAAGATGTGATCCTAGGTAGCCTAACGTTAGTCATTGATTCACCAATCTCTTGGCAACATACTATTGAAAAACAACTTCTCTTGTTTTGCGACATGATTAGCGCAGCCCATCGACGCCAAGAGTTACTTGCCCGTACTATTGAAGAAAAGCAACGTGCAGAGAACTCAGAGCAATCAACTCGAGATTTCGTCGCCATGATTAATCATGAGCTTAGGACACCGTTAAATGGTCTATTGGGATCTGCTGAGCTCATGAGCGACACAAAATTATCTCCCCACCAGCAACAGTTATTGAGCACAATGCATCAATCGGGTGAGTTACTACGCGTCATCATTAATGATTTACTTGATTTAAGTAAGATGAGTGCCGGTATGCTACAAATTGTAGAGGTTGATTTCTCGCCTCGAAAGCTCTGCAATATGATCTATGATATTTTCAAACTACGTACCGAAGAGTTTGGCCTCGAGTTTATTTTTAACTATCAAGAAAGTATTCCTAAAAGGCTATTGGGGGATCCTGATCGTATTAAACAGTTACTGGTAAACCTAATTGGCAACTCAATTAAATTTACTGAGGCCGGCAAGATCAGCGTAAATATCGAGTGGAAAAATAACCAATTTTGTTTTTCAGTGGCCGACACTGGCTGTGGTATTCCCAAAGATAAACTCGATACCTTATTTGACCCTTTTACGCAGGTTAATAACTCCAGTAACCGCGCTTTCGAAGGAACAGGCTTAGGCTTAGCCATCTGCAAACATTTAGTTGACGAAATGCACGGTGAAATGAGTTTAGTCTCTGAGCTGGGTCATGGGACGCAGTTTGATATAAGCCTACCCCTCAAACAAATTAGCACTCCGAGAGTACAAATTGACGCTGCAGAAACATGCTTCCCAATCGAGAAACTTTCTTTACTTGTTGTTGAAGATAGCGCAGTAAATCAAGTGTTAATCGAGATGATCCTTGCTAAGTTTAAGATTAAGCCTACGATTGCTAGCAACGGACTTGAAGCGATTCAATTTTTAGCTGAACACCAAGTCGATATCGTTTTTATGGATTGCCGTATGCCTGTAATAGACGGTTTCGAGGCCACCCGAAAGCTTCGAGAAAGTGGCTATCACAAACCAATTATTGCTTTAACGGCCAGCACGACCTCAACCGAGACTGAACAGTGTTTTGAGTGTGGGATGGATGAGATAGTTAATAAGCCCTATCAAAAAGATGATATTAGAAGTGCATTGATCAAATGGGGCAAAATATTGGAACAACGCCAATCTTCAGCCGAACTCAATAAATAACACTGTTGAATAACCGTATTCAGCCAAAACTAACCTAATAGATCTGCTAAGTTCAACTTCTCATTACCTGCAATGCTTGCCATTTGCGCAAGCAACAATTCACCACAAGCTAAAGCATCAACGGATGCATTATGCCCAGCATAAACTGGTAAGTTATAACGCTGCCTACACGCATCTAAGCGCAATGTGCCTTCTTTAATTACATCATGTTTACGTAACAAGCGTTTTCTTTCAATTGCCATTGTATCAATGGCTACAAATGCGAGACTTTGATGATAACTACGGATCATTTCAGCTTTTAAAAAACAAAGATCTAACGGTGCATGATGGGCCACTAGAACATGTCCCTTTGTTTGTGTTAAAAACCAGTCCATTGCTTGTTTCGCGCTTACCGCTTGAGCTAACTGCTGATCAACAATTCCATGAATGGTCGCACTATTGCCAACACTTCCAACAATTTTAACTAGCAAATGTTTTGCTTTCGCAACCTCTAGTACCCCAGCCGTTATTGGAATTAGCCCTATACTCAAAATTTGATCAAACTGACTATCTAGGCCAGTCATCTCTAAATCAAAAGCCATTAACGGAATATCAGCCACAGGCTTAGTTATAAGCGGGATTAAGGCCTGATAATATTCAGCTATCTCTTCTTGCTTACATAAAGCCGCTTTTATTTGCAGCCGAGTCTTTAAATAAAAATGTCTCAATCTACAACTCTCATGGTTTAACTAAATTGGCTAACATTTAGCTGCCAACATTAATAACTACGCATCATCTTTAGTTTTAACCCAACTTGCCCGTCATGTACGACTTTAAACGCATCGCGTAACTGGTGGCGGATCAAAGAAGACACATTATGGGGTAATAGATAATTAGTAATCGGTAACGAATGCGTATGTTGATACCCTTGATTAGACAACCTCATATGCGCAATAAACTCATGAGCATCGGCAAGATTTAGTGCATCTTTGCGATTAATAATATTTTGCTCCATTAAGGCTCTTATCCGCTTAGCGGTATTAACCTCTTTAATGCCAGCGGATAACGCATAAACCCGAGCGATATCATTAATTAGTGCACTTCCTTTATGCTTAAGATCTATCCCTTTCACTTCGGAGCCATCACGCTCAAGAACAAACTTTCTAAAAAATCCCAGTGGCGGCGCACTCGTAAGTGAGTTTCCAGTTAAGCCTGCAAGAAATATGTCATTGCCTTTGGTACTGCTCAGTACCGTATCTTGGAGCCCATCAAACAAGCTTTGTGGACCACAAATAGAACGCATATCAAAAAAGATACTGGCATGCATTAACGCTTTAGGTTCTGGCGTATTGACCCACTTGTCAAATACTAGCTTCCATTGCTCCAATGACATCCGCCATTTAGGATTCTGCGCCATAATATCACCTGGACAGTATATGTAACCGCATTCGTCTAATCCTTTACACACCGCTTTTGATAATGCTTCAAAATACCCTTTTGCGCTGTCATCCGGCTCATGAGCAAGCAGTAAGCCGTTATCTTGATCTGAGCAGGCAGCTTGATCTTGTCGGCCCTGAGAGCCAAAAGCTAACCAGCAAAATGCCATTGGTGCCTTACCCAATACTTGCTGATTTAATACAATTAGTCGCCGAGTGAGTGCATCGGTAACTGAAGTTAACACTCTGCCAATCTCTTCTGCTCTAGCATCCGCACTGATTAAGTTTTGCAATAGTAATGGGATCTGTTTACTCACTTGAATGAGACTAGGTAAGTCGTTTTGTCGTTCAATTTCACCTATCAACAAAAGAGGTTGCGAGCTTTGCCCTCGCAAAATATCTGTACTGGTGACAACCCCTGTGGCCACGCCGTTATCTACAACGGGCAAGTGATGAACATTGTGTTCACTCATCATTAACATAGCTTCAAAGACTAACGCATTAGGCTCAATAGATACTGGTGTTGTCGTCATAGCTTGATGTACCGGTAAGCTACCATCGAGGTTTTCAGCTAGCACTCGATTACGCAGATCTCTATCGGTTAATATTCCCACCAGCTTATTGTTATCAATCACCAACACTGAGGACACTCTAGCGCTACGCATCAATTTACTAGCATCAGCGACTGATGCTTTCATATCAATACTCAAAGGTGACTTCGACATCAAACTAGTAATCCGGCTTGTCGTTGTAAGATCTTTCGCCTTGAATCGACCTTGATTACGCAGGCGTTTGGCAAAAGCACGATTGAAAAACCGATCAAACTCACGGCTTTGCTGCCGGAAGAAATCAAATATTTCTGGCGGTAAATGATATACCAAGCCATCTTCTAAAATAGCGACTCGATTACTGGCCTCCTCACCCGATAGCAATGACGGAAAGCCAAAGTAATCCCCCTCACCTAATCTATCGAGCAGCTCACCATTTTTGTCACGTACTTCAAAAGCACCACTACGGACAATATACAACTGTGGATTATCGGGATCTAATGGCACGTGACTAGAGGCTTTACTGTAATAACCTATGGTTAATGCCTGACAGCAGCGGGTTAATGCGGCTTCATCTAAAGAGTCAAACGGCACTCTGTCTTGCAAAAAATGCGTGATGGGCTGAAGTTCACTCGCATCCATTATATTATCACTCCGACAAACCAATCCTTTTGCTACTATATAATGCTTTGTCGCTAAGGCTCCATTCGACCAAAGGCCAGCACTAACCATATACTTTTACAGCCACAAAAAAGAGCGCCGAAGCGCTCTTTTAAATCACACCCACTTTTCTATAACATTTTAGTGATCATGTGCTGCACCAGAACCTTTCGGGAAGCGGATAGACTCAACCATTTCAACAACATCTTGCGGCACTGCTTTGGTTACTCGACTAACGCCAAATGCAACAGCGAAGTTAATCATCATTCCGAATAAACCGATACCTTCGGGAGAGACCCCAAATAACCAGTTATCAGCTACGTTTGCCGTTGGGTTAACAAATTTGAAGTATACAATGTAAGAGGCTGTAAATAGCAGACCTATTACCATGCCAGAAATTGCGCCTTCTTTATTCATTGTTTTAGAGAAGATTCCCATAATAATTGCAGGGAATAGCGAAGATGCCGCCAAACCAAATGCAATCGCAACGACCGCGGCCACAAACCCAGGAGGATTAATACCAAAGTAACCCGCCATCACAATGCCTGCCGCAGCGGCAATACGTGCAAACATCAGCTCCTTCTTATCAGAAATATCAGGCATAAAGTTTTTCTTCAATAAGTCATGAGACACCGAGGTTGAAATGACTAATAACAAACCAGCTGAAGTAGACAGTGCCGCAGCGAGACCGCCTGCTGCAACTAGAGCAATTACCCATGCTGGTAAATTAGCAATCTCTGGTGTTGCTAGAACAATAATGTCTCGGTCAATCTTCATCTCGCTTTCAGGACCATTAGCGTAATAAATCTTGCCGTCTTGGTTCTTATCATCCCACTTAATTAGGCCTGTTTTCTCCCAGTTCTTAATCCACTCTGGAGCCGTTTCATAAGCGACACCTTTCGATTCTGGGCCATTGATTGTTTCAATCATATTGACTCGAGAGAAGGCTGCCAATGCAGGAATAGTTGTAAACATGATAGCGATAAACACCAATGTCCAACCTGCTGACACTCGTGCATCTTTTACTTTAGGAACAGTGAAGAAACGCACGATAACATGTGGTAAACCAGCGGTACCAAACATCAATGCACCGGTAATAAAGAACATATCAATCGTACTTTTAGAGCCTTCGGTATACTGAGCAAAGCCAAGTTCTTTTGACAAGCCATCGAGTTTATCTAACAAGAACTCGCCCGTTCCGTTACCCGCAGCATCAACGAGTTCAGCACCAAAACCGATTTGTGGCAAAATATGGCCCGTCATCATCACTGAGATAAAAATAGCTGGAACCATGAAAGCAAAAATAAGTACACAGTATTGCGCAACTTGCGTATAGGTAATGCCTTTCATGCCTCCTAGAACAGCATAGAAGAACACGACGCCCATACCAATGTAAACACCCGTTTCCACTTCAACTTCAAGGAAACGAGAGAACACCACACCAACACCACGCATTTGACCCGCAATATAGGTAAAGCAGATAAAAATGGCGCAGAAAACAGCAACTGTACGTGCAGCCTGAGAGTAGTAACGGTCACCGATAAAATCTGGTACTGTAAACTTACCAAACTTACGTAGGTAAGGTGCCATACAAAGAGCCAAAAGTACGTAACCGCCAGTCCATCCCATAAGGTAGACCGAACCATCGTAACCGACGAATGAGACGATACCTGCAAGTGAAATAAATGACGCCGCAGACATCCAGTCAGCGGCAGTTGCCATACCATTCATTACTGGGTGTACACCGCCACCAGCAACATAAAATTCTTTAGTCGAACCGGCTCTAGACCAGATCGCAATACCAATATAAAGGGCAAAAGTTAACCCAACAATGAGGTAAGTTAGTGTTTGTACATCCATCTCATGATTCCTTATTTATTCAGGTTAACTTAGTCTTCATGTACGCCATATTTTTTGTCTAATGCATTTGCTTTAGCAACATAGACAAAAATCAATGCGACAAACACATAAATTGAACCCTGCTGAGCCATCCAAAATCCGAGTTTGAATCCCATAAAATGGATTTCATTGAGTACATCAACTAATAAAATACTGCAGCCAAAAGATACCGCTGCCCATACCGCTAATAATTTAAGTACTAGGCGTAGATTCTCACGCCAATATCCCTCTGCTTGTTCATTGCTTTCAAAACTCATAGTGACTCCCATGTGCTGATTTTTATATTAAGTCATGGCTTAATCTAACAAGCACAGAGGTAACAACAATCGCGACCTTAGTCTAACGCCAACGGCAACTTAATGAGCCAAGAGAACTAAAGGCAATAATAACAATAAGTTAAAGGTTTACGCTGGCGTCAACATTCGAATGATTCAAACAAAACCTTAGACCAAGGTAGTAATCAAACCCTCACACAAATAACGAGTTCGGTGGTTTATTAGCCCTTGCCTATTAGCATATGAATAGAAATAAAGATGACAACGAGCTCGAAAAACAGCGAGTAGATAAAAATCTCAGAACACAAAATCCGCCAGAAACAAGCAGAGAATTAAACGACGTTCACCCACAAATAATCTACAGAGTAAATCAATAGACCTTGGCCAGTGGCAGTAAGCGAGACACAAAAAAGCCCACTTAGCGTGGGCTTTATTTACTTAAACACTAGGTTAGTTTTCTAAGGTGTTTAAGTATTTAACCAGTTTAACCAAATCTTCAGGTGTTTTACCTGGGTTTTTAATTAAGTATTGCCCATTTACCACAATAGACGGTACACCACGGATTTCAGCTAACTGCGCTTGAGTGTCGTAATTCATGATGGCTAGCTTTGCATCAGTCGAGTTCATTGCAGCTTCTACATCTTTGGCATTTAGCCCTTGGCCGACAAAAAATGCTTTTAGCTGGTCAGGTCGAGTAAAAGCGCCCTCTTTCTCATGAATACGCGTGAATATGTTGCCGTGAACCTGCTTAGTAACACTAAATTTTTGCGCTAAGTAATAAGCTTCTTGACTTAAAATCCAACTAGTACGCCCTGCACCAACAGGGGTTCTAACAAACTGAACATCATCACCTAGCAAGTGTGCCGTTTGCTCAAAGAAAGGATCTTGGCGATAACAATGACCGCAGTTATAAGAAAAAAACTCACGGACAACAGGTTTTGTACTTTCCGGGATCCCGCCTATTTTGACGTAATCAACGCCCTCTTGATAATCCGCCGCTTGTGCACTTTGTAATGGCAACCACAACATTGCAAAAACAATAAAAATGCGGCTGACTAAATGGATAAGTTTGTTCATATTCGTCCCTATTTATATGTTTAGCTTTTATTTAACGATAACAATTATGCTTGCCAATAAGATTAAGTATTAGCCGCTGAGCTTGAATCAATAAATGTGCGTAGAATTAACATGCAGCCAGCATAGCGACTGGATCATCAAATTGAAACTCAAAATTAAGTTCATTCATTAATCTATCGCTATTAATCAATTTTCCAACTGCCGAGCCAGAACAGTCTGTTATCTCTTGCTCTAGATTGAACTGCGGTGGAACGAGACCTAAATCTAACGCTGCTGCGTAATAAAAATCCCGCCTTTTAGGGTGTATTGGCGCACACACATTATAAATAGCGCTCGGTGTTTTCTTAAAGATGAGACTTGTTACCGCAGCAATGCAGTCATTTAAGTGTACAAGATTGACCGCACTATTGGCGCCGCTTAGCCCTGTTTTACCGGCCAAAAAGCGTCCTGGATGCCTCTTAGGACCTACTAGGCCAGCAAAACGTACAATACAGCTGTTTGGTTTACTGGCAAACATCTGCTCCGCTTGTAATAACTTTTCACTGATCAGCGAATGCGATTTAGCATCTTGCTCGGTTAACTCTGCATCTATTGCTGGATACACACCGGTTGTACTCACAAATATCAATTTCTTATAGGTATGACAGGCAATAAGCTCTAGTAGCTTACTTAGTCGTTGTAAGTACGCTTGCGGCTCTTTTCTCAGTCCTGGTGGAATATTAACTACGAGACAGTCAACATCAAGTATCTTTGTTAACGATTCTCTATCATCTACTAGATGTTGCTCATTATCTAAATCGAGTTTAAAACCTATGACGTTGTTTTCGGAGAGTAAAGCGGCATCACCGACTAAGCGTTTACTTCCAAAAACAGCTATATTTTGCTCTGCAAGTGATTGAGCTAACGGTAAACCAAACCAACCACACCCGACAATGGCCACAGATTCAATCATAAGTATTTCTCTTTAAGTCCGTAAATTGAGGAAGAGAACGCAATGACCAGCCAAATAGTATTCAGCCGAGCCTTAGCATCCTATATAGAGGTAGTTTATAACGTACTGAAGTAAAAACTAACTGGAGATTTTGCATCAAGTGCCTTGATAGCGGCAGCAGATAATTGCTCAACTTTTATTACACTCACGATTTCTACGCTTTCGTCCTGTAGAAACCTAAGTTCCGGCTCTAACCCGTCATCATTGCAGCTCAAAACAATAGGTTTCTTTACCGCAGAGGTTGTCACCATCACTTTAGCCACATCACCACTGGATAAGCTAACTAATGTTCCCGGCGGATAGATCCCAAGAACTTTAACCAAAGTAGCAATCATCGCGGGATCATGCTTATCGACACGATTCTTAAATAGGTAGCCTAATGCCACCTGTGGAGATCGCGCCTCACCGCCCCTCAATAAACGCTCAAAATCATTTGCTAAACTCACGACTTGGGTCTCTATAGTAATCTGTTTTCCCTTTAAGCCATGAGGGTATCCACTACCATCAATCCATTCATGATGATGTAATAAGATGTCTAAAACTTTTGCAGGAAACAAGCCTGCCTTATCAAGCATGTCATAACCGAATTTCGGATGCATATTCAAAAAATTAACTTCATGATCTGACAAGTGTGTTTTCTTACGCCGAATGATATCCGGCACTTTTTGCTTACCAATATCATGAAACAAAGCGCCCATAGCAATATCACGAAGCTGAGTATGTTCTAGTCCTAAAGCCTGGCCAATCATCATCGCGATAACTGCAACGGATAACCCATGCTGATTAACCGAAATATCTTGCCCTGCATTAACAAAAGACAAATATGGGGTTTCTGTTTCCTTAAGATGATCCATTAGCTCTTCCACTAATGTCGCTGCACTACGATATGCACCTTGGGGATCAGAACCTAACTTAGAGAAAGAGCTACGACAATCATTCGCCCCTTTAGTAAACCTTTGTTGACCAAGCCGAATCGACCTTCTAACTAAATTTTTAGTCTCCTTCGCCAGCTCTTCAACTGTAGGAGCAATAATAGTTTTTTCGACAATCGTTTGCTCAGGTAGCAACTCTTCACCGGAAATAAGGTATACAAAAGTCACATTGAGTGTCTTTATTAACTCAATGTGAGCATTTTTTTCTATTTCAATACGATTAAATAGAAACGGATGGTTCGTCCATGAAAGTGGCAATTTGACAACCATTCCCACTTTCAACGCTGACAAGGGAATTTTCACCTCGGCAGTTTTTGACATATAAGTTGCTCCAACGTCGGTCTATCGACCGATTTTTTACTTTGACTCACAAATTTGATTCGTCTACATGCACTAGGCTAACCTGCAACTTTGAAGTTCTTAAGGCTAGATAAAGTTGTCCATACAGCATAAAGCGCTAAATAACTAAGGTTCTATTAAAGGGGCTGAACTTAATAGCAGCGCTCGAATGCCAACTTTATGACAAATTAAGAAGAATTGACACATGGAAATAGGGATTTGTTAACTATTACAGGAAGATAAGCTTTGAACTAACAATTAGGAATAAATTATAGCCAAATTATTGCTAAACACCCAAGACTGAATATTGCATACAATATCCCGCGGAGCTATACTCAAGCTGTTTCTTGGTATCGGTCGCCCCGAATGATGATATTTAAGAAGCAATACTGTCAATTGTCCTTTTACGCGTTTAACCCATAATCCAAGTTGGAACATAGGTTAGCAGTAGAGGTTTTAATGTAATTCTTTGGTAACGATATCCAGAGTGACTCTCTGGATAAAGGATCCTGTTGACGCTGCTTGCAGCGTCTTTTTTTATTCTTTTTCTTTCCAATCGTTAAAGTACAAAGTCAAATGCTTCGACTTATAAAGATACAAACTGCTCCAAAAAAGAAATAATGCATCTAAGCCCATACTCCAGCTATATACATAGTAAGAGTGCAATACACGCTGGACTAGCAGACCACCATCAAGTATTAGCAGCAGTACTAACAACCATTTCATGTAAGGGAAAATAGGCCTAACCCATGCAGGTTTACGCTTCCTCTCTGCGATTACCGTGGCGTAAATAACTAATGCTCCAGCGCCAGCTGCCAAGGCCATTAAAAAGTCACTTTTATGAGGATAGAATAAAGTCACCAAACCAGCTCTATCAGTGGCTTGGGTCAATGAGGCAATAAATACACACCAGCCTCGAGCGATAAACACGAGTAGCAGATACAGCATTAGAGGTGGCTTTACATGCCCTTTATCATCGAGCCAAGTGATATTGCTAAAATTCACACAGTTTCCCTACAAAAATGAGATTCAAGCTAATCAATTTAATTGAATAGCTTGAATACGGCTTGCAATAGATGTGGAGGCAATTAAATGATTTTCAAGGATGATTTGAAAAGGATAGTAAATAAAGGCAGTAAAAAGCTCCTAAGTGAAACAACAAGGGAGCTTTTCCAATTTTACAAAAATAATTAAGCTAAGATGGCAATTAACGCTTCTTCATCAATGACTTTAACCCCGAGCTCTTGCGCTTTAGCAAGCTTTGATCCTGCAGCAGCTCCAGCAACTAAACAGTCTGTATTTTTAGATACGCTGCCTGCTACTTTAGCGCCTAAAGCTTGTAGTTGAGCTTTAGCATCATTACGGTTTAACTGAGTCAATGTCCCAGTTAATACCCAAGTTTGGCCTTTTAGCGACAAGTATTCTTCGGCGACGTCTTCAATCACTGGCCAATGAACGCCAGCTTCTATGAGCTTATCAATCACTTCAAGATTGTGCGCCTGAGCGAAAAAGTGCGCTAAATGCGCAGCGACAATCGTGCCAACATCATCTACTTTAATGAACGTTTCAGCGTCTGCTGACTTAAGTGCATCTAAGGTCTTAAAGTAAGCTGCAAGGTTAGCAGCCGTTGCCTCGCCAACTTCACGAATACCTAGCGCATATAAAAAGCGTGCAAAGGTCGTTTGTTTTGCCACATCAATAGCTGCAACAAGTTTAGTTGCTGATTTCATGCCCATTCGCTCTAACATGGTCATTGCAGAAGCTGTCAATTTAAAGAGATCGGCAGGGCTTTCAACAAGCTCTTTATCAATAAGCTGTTCAACCACTTTATCGCCCATACCATCGATATCTAAAGCTTTACGTGAAGCAAAGTGTTTAATGGCTTCTTTACGTTGAGCTTCGCAAAATAGTCCACCTGTACAGCGCGCAACAGCTTCGCCTTCAACACGCTCTACTTCGCTATCACACACTGGACACTGTGCAGGAAAAACAATGTCTTTAGCATCTTCAGGGCGTTTCTCTGCGACAACAGCGACGATTTGTGGGATCACGTCGCCTGCACGGCGAATAATAATCGTATCGCCAATTTTCACTCCAAGACGAGCCACTTCGTCGGCATTGTGTAGCGTCGCATTAGATACGGTTACACCACCTACAAAAACAGGCTTTAAACGCGCAACGGGCGTAACGGCACCGGTACGACCCACTTGGAAGTCAACACCTTCAAGCAGCGTCATCTCTTCTTGCGCTGGAAACTTAAATGCCGTTGCCCAACGCGGCGCTTTAGCCACAAAACCTAGCGCAAGTTGATGGGCGATTTGGTTAACTTTAATTACCACACCGTCGATTTCAAATGCCAAATCACTACGGCGCTGTTGAATATCATTGTAATAAGCCATCACTTCTGTCACAGAATTACACACTTTGACTTCTTGACTGACTGGAACGCCCCAAGAACGCAGTTGCTCTAACTGACCATAATGACTATCAGCAAGCGCCCAGCTATCGGGCTCTACAACACCTAATGCATACGCATAAAAACCTAAAGCGCGACTTGCAGTAATTTTACTGTCTAACTGACGCAAACTTCCCGCCGCAGCGTTACGTGGATTAACAAATAGCTTTTCACCTTTAGCTCTAGCGCGCTCATTTAACGCATCGAACGCTTTATGAGGCATAATCACCTCACCACGCACCTCAACTAATTCAGGTAAGTTGTCACCGCGCAGTTTCAAAGGAATCGATTTAATTGTACGAACATTTTCGCTGATATCTTCACCCGTTTGACCATCTCCACGAGTTGCTGCACGCTCAAATACACCGTCACGGTATACAATACTGACCGCTAAGCCATCAAGCTTTGGTTCACAACAATAGCTTAAGTCTTTGCCGGTCCTATCAACAATGCGTTGATTAAATGCCGTGAACTCCACCTCATCAAAGACATTATCTAAGCTCAGCATAGGTTTTAAATGCTGAATTTGTTCAAACTTAGCAAGGGCCTGACCACCAACCCTTTGGGTTGGCGAATCTGCAAGGCAAAGTTGAGGATGTTCGGTTTCAAGCGCTTTCAGTTTGTGCAATAAGCGATCGTACTCGGCATCGGGAATTGATGGGCTGTCATCAACATAATAACGATAGTTATGTTGATTAAGTTCAGCGGTAAGCTGAGCAATTTCGTTTTCAATAGCTTGCATCATAATGTCCAAATAATAACAAAGGCCGCTGCTGCGGCCTTTCAAATGTTTTACTTTGCAAAACCTAACTTAGGTTTTGAATATTAACTGAGATTAAGCAACGTCTAGCTGTTAACCTGGGCCCTGATCCGCTGAATATAATTCTGCTTGGTACTTTCTAACCATTCATCACGGCCACCATCAAGTACCACGCCGCCTAGGTCATCAGCTATCTGATGCGCAGAATTGAGCATGGTTGCAAAGTTCATCAATGCATCACCGTGACAAGGTAAAGTCATAAATAGCACCACACCTTGAGTGCTAAATTGCTCCATATTATCTGGATCAAAGACACCTGGTTTTACCATATTCGCCATCGAGAAAAGAACTTTTCCAGTACCAGCATTATCTTCATGGCGGTGGAAGATGTTCATCTCACCAAACTTAAAGTTAAGCGTTAACAAACAAGGTAATAATTCAGCACCGTTTAGCTCTTCGCCTTCATGAGCAACAACATGTAGCACTAATACATCAACAGGGTCGGCTAACTCTTCAACTTCTTCCGCTTTAACAGGAGCTGGAGCGGCGTCGGCAGTCACTTCTTGAGCAGCTGCTGTTTGCACGCTATGGCTTGTATTTGACGGTTCAACTCTTGGCTCTTCAGTGCCAAATAAAGATTCCTGCACTGGCGCTTCAGTTGCCAGAATAGCACTTTCAGTTGATAAAGATGGCTCAACTCTGGCTTTATTGATTTTAGCGGCAGGCGATGGACTAAGTTCAAAAACCTCTTCTACTGACTCTTGCTCTTTGCTTGGTTCTGTATCCAACTTACTTGTGTCATCAGTCGGCTCGGTCTTAATCACCCTTACCTCACCGATACCATCATTATCAAAGCCATCAGCATCACGACGTTCGCGGCTTATATCCGCCATAGGGCTCTGTTTGTAGCCCTTAGGTTGTTGCTTCCGAATGGACCAAAAACCATGCACAAGTACGGCAATAATTGCTATTACACCTAATAAAAGCAATACCAGCTGAAAATTTTCCATTGGTTACCCTGTATTTCTTATGTTTATCCGGCGTCAGCTAATGCCACCGCTTCATCTATGTCAACAGCCACAATGCGCGATACACCGGGCTCATGCATAGTCACACCGATAAGTTGATCTGCCAATTCCATGGTGATCTTGTTGTGACTAATATATATAAATTGCACGCTTTGGGACATCTCTTTTACCAAACGACAAAAACGTTCGACATTCGCGTCATCCAGAGGTGCATCAACTTCATCTAGCATACAAAAAGGTGCAGGATTTAGTCTAAAAATCGCAAAAACTAATGATAAAGCGGTTAACGCTTTTTCTCCACCAGAAAGTAAGTGAATTGTACTATTCTTCTTACCTGGCGGCCTCGCCATAATGGTTACTCCCGTTTCTAACAAGTCATCATCGGTTAAGGCTAAATAAGCACTACCACCGCCAAAGACCTTAGGAAACAGTAAGCCTAAATCAGCGTTCACTTTGTCAAAAGTCTCTTTAAAGCGACTCTTGGTTTCTTTATCAATTTTGCGAATTGCTTCTTCTAAACTGTTTAGCGCCGCATTTAAGTCATCATCTTGACTGTCTAAATAAAGCTTACGCTGATTTTGTTGATCAAATTCTTCAATAGCCGCCAAGTTAATAGCGCCCAACTCAGCAACCTTTGTGCGCAATCGTTCAAGCTCTTTTTGGCGCCATAAGGTGCTCTTGTTATCATCTAACGTTGATAATATTTGTTCAACATCAACACTTTGTTCATTTAGCAACCGTTGTTGACTGTCAATTTGACCTTTTAAACCTTCACGACGTAACTTTAACGTGCTTGTAGATTGAGTCAAGTCTTCTAACTTCGCAAGCTGTTGTTTTTTATTCGTTCCTGCACTATCGCACAGTTCCTGAAGTTCAGCTTGCTGCTGTCTTAACACTGTTAAGGCATCTTGCTGGATTTGCTGTGCATGCAGTGCTTGCTCTAATTGCACTTGCAAGGGTTGAACGTCGCCTTCTTGGGTTTCATTGTCTTTCGCGTCTAATTGCAACAGCAGTTGAGTTTCACTTTGTTTAAGTTCAGTCAAACGCTGAAGATGTTGTTTAACTTGCTGTTCAACTAGCATTAATTGCGTATGTAATTGATGCTCACTAACTGACAATTGACTGACTTTGCCATCGAGTTGCTGGCGTTGTGGTTTAAGCAGTGCGACTTGCTCAAATGCTAACGTCTTTTGCTGCTGGCCTTGCGTTTTAGCTGTTAACGATTGCTCTAGTTCAGTATTTAGCTGTTGTTGTAAACTATTACGCTCTACAATGCTTAACTGCAATTGTTGCAGTTCTTGCTTGGCTTCCACTAACTCTTGCTGACTTTTAACTAATCGAGTTGTGGTTTCATTAATTGATTGCTGCTGCGATCGCAATTGAGAACTAAAGCTTGCCAGCTCAATTTGCTGAGATTGAATAAACTGTACCTTGTGCTGAATTTGCACCATCAGCGGACTGAGGCTTTGCTTTAATTCTGCTAAGGACTCACTTAATTGCGACAATGCATGCTTGTCCTGCGCTACGCTCTCTTGCAGGGCAATTTGCTCACTCTTGAGCTCTACAATCGAACCGGTAGCCTGAGTTTTTTCGATAATAAAATCGATACCTACTAAGTAACCATCAGCGGTTGCAATCAACTGTTCAGCATTAAGTGCACTTCGCTGTATAAGTGCTTCTTCAATGGTTGTTAACCAAGTTACATGATTCAACCAAGGGGCGAGATTTACCGGTGCTTTAATAACGCCATTATCCGTATTGCCGGCTAAAAAACCATGGACTGAAGGTTCTCTATCTGATCCATCAGTGGATAACACCGGTGTGTTTAATAGCCCTGAAAGCAATATATCAACCGCATTTTCCCAGCCAGGCGAAACCTCAAGCACCTGCCATAATTCATCTTGAACACTGGATTTTTCGCTCGGTAAAAGCTGCGTTACAACCGATAAGCGCCCTTGTTCATCAGCAAGTTTTACTTTTAGATTATCTTGCTCCAGCAGTAATGTTTGTTCTTGCTGCTGCTTAGCTTCTAATTGAAACTTAAGCTCGTCGTGGATCTCTTGCTCTTGCTCAATAACACCGCTTAATGCGCTAACTTGTTGCGTTAAATCTTGAGATTTTAACTGTTCAAGCTCTGTCGAAGTCACTTGAACTTGCTCACTTAATCTCGCCACTAACTTATGCTTGTTTGCGATATCTGATTCATTATGACTCAGTTGATTTCGATTCATCTCAAACTTTAAATTGGCCTGAGTATGGGCATCATTTAACTCACTTAACTGCTCATTAAGCTGCTCAAGTTGTTCATTGGCAAGCGCAAGCTCACTATCAGCCTTGGCAAGTTGTTCTCTCAATAAACTAGCATCTGGTTGCGCTTCAGCTTGCTGTGCTAATAACTGAGTTTGTTTAACTTGTTCTGCTGCCAATAACTCACGATATGAGGTTAGTTGTGCCGCTAACTCTTGCAAACGCTGACTTAAGCTTTCGTCTTGTTGTTGACGATGCTTAAGCGACTGCTCAAGCTTAGCAATGTGAGTTTTGGTTAGATAAAACGCTTCAACTTGCTGCGCTTCTTGGTTGTCTAACTCATTAAGCTTTAATGTCTGCTCAGTCAAGCCAAGCTCTAATGTTTGTTGTTCTGCTTGAAGTTTGGCTTGCTGCAATTCAAGCTTTGCTAACTCTGCATCAATTTTTGCCGTTTGCAACGTCAGTTCATGAAACCGCGATACAGAAAGCTCTGCATCACATTTACGCTCAGCTTGTTTAAGCTCTCGATATTGTCTAGCAGTCTCGGCTTGCTCTGCTAATTTATCGAGTTGTTTTGTCAGCTCTGAACGAATGTCGCCTAAACGCGCTAAGTTTTCGCGAGTGTGTCGAATCCTATTTTCGGTTTCACGGCGACGCTCTTTATAGCGTGAAATACCTGCTGCTTCTTCAATAAAAACTCTCAGTTCTTGTGGCTTAGACTCAATCAGACGAGAAATTGTGCCCTGCTCAATAATCGCGTAACTTCGCGGTCCGAGTCCCGTCCCCATAAAGAGATCTGTAATGTCTTTACGGCGGCATTTTTGATTATTAAGAAAATAGCTCGAGTCGCCATCACGGCTGACCTGGCGTTTAACTGCAATCTCTTGATAGCTTGAATATTGCCCTGCTAAGCGACCATCTTGGTTATCAAATAACAATTCAACGCTGGCAACTGAAACCGGGCGCCTTGCCGTTGAACCATTAAAGATGACATCCGCCATCGAATCGCCACGTAAATGTTTGGCTGAGCTTTCGCCTAATACCCATCGCACAGCGTCAATGACATTCGATTTACCACAGCCGTTTGGCCCAATAATCGCTGTCAGTGCACTCAGTAATGGTATTTTTGTTGGATCGACAAATGACTTGAATCCGGCAAGTTTAATCTGTTTGAGTCTCATGGCGCCGTTTAGTCATTTCCTCGCTAGGAGTTAGCGATTTAGGTTGAGGGCTTATAGATAGAGCTAGCGATTGGCGATTAACATACTTAAGCAACACAAGCCCTAGCATTACAACGCAACTATCGCGTTTTTACAGGGCTAACTTTACCAAAGCTGACTGCATTTTGTAACGTTTTTTATTGATGATTAAGCGCTTTTAACTTGTGATTAAATAGCGACTGACTCACAATCGTACTAATGCGCATTCTTAACAACGTAATATTTCTATGAATAAAACCAATCAAGTACAAAAAAAAAGCGGTGTTAATTATTTTCTCGACGGCTTTGGTTTAATCAAGCAACCCGGTCTCAGAAGATTTGTTTTTATTCCGTTATCGATCAACTTGCTGCTATTTGGCGGTCTTATCTATTTCGCCATAGGTCAATTAGAAAGTGTCTTTGCCTGGCTTTCAGGGCAATTACCTGAGTATTTAAGCTGGCTGAACTTTATATTGTGGCCTCTCGCAGTGCTGACGCTTTTGGTGGTAATGTCATTTATTTTTAGTTCGGTGATGAACTGGCTAGCGGCGCCGTTTAACGGCTTACTAGCTGAAAAAGTTGAGCAACAACTCACTGGTAAACAGCTCAACACTGGTGGCGGTATAGACTTAATCAAAGACTTACCACGAATTTTAGGCCGAGAATGGATAAAGCTTAAATACTACCTACCCCGCGCTATTGTTTTTCTACTACTATTTTTAGTGCCTTTTGTTGGCCAAACCATTGCGCCGGTTTTATGGTTCTTATTCAGTGCTTGGATGATGGCAATTCAATATTGTGACTACCCATTTGATAACCACAAAGTGCCGTTTGCTGATATGAAGTTTGCATTAAACCAAACAAAGGGCAGCAGCTTTAGCTTTGGGGCAGCAGTAACACTCTTTTCAATGATCCCAATTGTTAACTTTGTGGTCATGCCAGTTGCTATTTGTGGCGCCACAGCAATGTGGGTCGATAAATATCGCGACGCTTATAAAAACGACGCTATCGCACCAGAGTAGACCTTGTCCCCTATCTTACAAATAAGAACCATGATTCGGCATGGTTTTTATTTAAAGATTATCCATTTATAGCAGTCAGTATAAGGAGTTGATCTACTCAAAATGTTTTTTGGCAAACTAATTCAAGGCGAATAACTGAAAGAATGGTTGCTCCCTTGTGAAGTTGCCTTGTCTCAGAGCCGCTAAACTCTAGCTGAACGACCAAACCTTTAGACTGATTGGTATTAATTGCTATTAGGACGAGAACTCTAGACAAGTTTTGTAACAATATCTGAAGCGTACCATCTCTTATCAGCAACTCATTTCTGGCACAATCCACGCAACACTATAACAACAAGAATAACAAATGATTAAAGTTAGCTTTTTATCTTTAGCCTTTCTTTGTAGCGCCTACTCTTCTCACGCTTTAGCTGGCGAAACCTCACAATTTAGTATTCAAATACCAACCATCGAGGGAAATATCGAAATCGATGGCGATTTTAGCGAGCCTCAATGGCAACAAGCTGCAACGGCATCTTTAGCCTTTGAGACCAGTCCAGGCGAAAATATCGCGGCTCCAGTACAAACCCAAGTCAAGATCTTCGCTACTCAATCGAGTTTATTTTTGAGCTACAGCGCAAACGATCCTAACCCCGAATACATACGAGCAAATTTAAGCGATAGAGATAGCGTTTGGGGCGACGACTTAGTCGGCATTAAACTCGACACATTTAACGATGCAAGACTTGCATATCAGTTCTTTGTCAACGCTTATGGCGTACAGATGGACTCGATTGAAAATGAACTAACTAGTAGTGAAAGTGATGCTTGGGATGGTATTTGGTACAGCGCCGCCAAACGCACTGACTCCGGATATCAAGTTGAAATAGAATTGCCACTTCGCTTGCTAAATTTTGACCCAAAAGATCTGCAAACATGGGGCATTGAGTTTATTCGTTTTTATCCTCGAAACGAGGAGCATAGATTATCTAGTCATCAAATTGATCGTGATAATAACTGTACATTATGTCAGTTAGGTGTCGCCACTGGTCTTGCTAATATCGAACAAGGCAACGACTTACAAATCACCCCGTCATTAGTGCTAAACCGCAATGCTAAACGGCCTCACGAAGAAAACAGCAAATGGGACAAAGACAATAATATAGAGCCGAGTTTAGATGTTCGCTGGGGTATTACCCCTAGTACTTTACTTAGTGCCACCTTAAACCCAGATTTCTCTCAAGTAGAAGCTGATGCGGGGCAACTGGATATCAACAGTACCTTTGCGCTTTTTTATCCCGAAAAACGCGCTTTCTTTCTAGATAACAAGGACTATTTTGATACTCAGTTAAACCTACTACATACTCGAAATATTGGTTCTCCTGACTATGGCTTAAAGTTGACTAGCAAGCTTGGAGACCACACATTTGCCACCTTAATGACTGACGATACGAATACTAACTTCTTAGTTCCAGGCAACTTAAGTTCTGATGTGGCAAATATTGACCAAAAAAGTCATAACTTTGCAGGTCGCTACCGCTATGATTTTGGTAGACCACTTTCAATTGGCGCATTAGTTACGGCTAAAAAAAGTGACGATTACCATAACTATGTCAGCAGCTTAGACGCTAAATACCAACCAACTGACCATGATACTTTTATTGCCCAATATGTAGTTTCAGACACCTTATACCCAAGCGAGCTTTACAAGGAATTTTGTAATAGCGACGATTGTTTACCAAAATCAGATTGTGATTTAAATGATTGCGGCATTAATGAACGCGTACTAAGAACCCAAAAAAATGGCAGTTTTAGCGATGATATGTATTTACTTAAATATCAACGTGAAACTCGTAGCTGGAACGCTTTTGCACAATACACTTCTGTGGGCAATGATTTCAGAGCCGATCTCGGCTTTATTGAAAAAGTCGACTTTAAAAAGTTTGTCGCCGGGGGGGGGTATACTTGGTACCCACAATCTGGTTTTTTCAATAAAGTAAGGCTGAGTGGTGACTGGGATATTAGCCATAACCAAGCGGGCGAGAAATTAGAGCAAGAAGCTGAAGCTAAAATCCAGCTAGATGGTCAATGGCAAAGCTACGCCACTTTTGGTGTGGTAAATCGCGATCGTGTTGGTCGTCGCCACAATGGTGCCTCACTCGACATTGATGGCAACACGCAAATGTTTACCGAAACCATGGGCTGGTTCTATGGCAATATCAAACCAACACGTTCGCTCTTTTTAGAAGTCGACATTAACTATGGTGATGACATTGACTTTTCCAATGATCAACTGGGAACACGAGTAAAATTTAACCCAGGAATTAATTGGAAAGTGACTGACTCTATTGAGATGGACCTGTCGCATGTGTATCGTACTTTAGATGTCGATGAGGGGCGTTTATTTACCGCAAACTTAAGTGATCTACGGTTAAGCTGGTATATCGATATTCATAATTTTATCAGATTTTCTAGCGTCTATACTGATATTGAAAGAGATCCAAGCCTCTACCAATACAGTACACCAAATGCGCAGTATCAACAGTTAGGAAATGAAGTGTTATACGGCTATAAATTAAATCCTCAGAGCGTATTTTATCTAGGATACTCTGACGGACTTAAGGCCGATGACGCTATCGACTCGTTAATGAAAACCGAAGAAACTTATTTTATGAAGGTCAGCTATGCTTGGTTGCTTTAATCTCCTTGTAAGTTAATCAACTAAACCCACCTGAGCATTACCAATGTATTACCCATTAAAAAAGCAGCCAATAGGCTGCTTTTTTAATGGGTTATCTGCGACTACGAGACTTGCGCAATACACACCACGTTACGCCCATTGGCTTTAGCCTCGTACAAGCCAATGTCTGCACGATTAAGTAATTCATCGACATTCTCATCGAAATTAAACTCGCTTACACCAGTACTCACAGTAATGTTCAACGGTCCTTTGGACGTGGCAATAGGCGTGACTTCCAGTTGCATTCTAAACCTATCCAACAGTGCGTAGGATTTTTCAACATTGAGTCCTTTAAACCCAACAACAAACTCCTCTCCACCGATCCGAGCGACTGTGAAATGTTGCCCAAAAGATTGCTGTAAACGATTGGAAAACTCAATCAGTACTTCATCGCCAACATCATGGCCATAGGTGTCATTCACTTTCTTGAAAAAATCAATATCAAGCAGAGCTAGAGATAATGCGCCCTTCTTCTGCGAAAATACATTAAGTTTTTCTTCATATAGATTAAAGAAATAGCGGCGATTAAATACATTAGTTAGGTAGTCAAGGTTGGCCTGCTCCCATAACCTCGTTACCATATCAAGTGCATCTAATGTAGTTAATACTCGACAGTGAAACTCTTCATGTACAAAGGGCTTTTGTAAAAAGTCATTGGCGCCATTCTTAATAAAGCGTGCAGACAAACTTTCATCGCTATCGCTAGATAGACCAATAATGGCAAGTTCTTCACGGCTAAGTTGCTCACGCACTTTAATAATAAGTCCAAAGCCATCTAACCTTGGCATATTGTAATCAGTAATAAGCAGTTTAATGTCTGGATTATCACTTAAGGTTTCTAATGCCGAGATCCCATCATCAGCCTCAATAACTTGAAACAAGTGCTGTTCCAATAAGCTACGAATAAACTTGCGGCTCACCATTGAGTCATCTGCGACGAGTACTTTTACACTTTGATTGCGGCGTAAACGCTTAACTAGCTTAGCGGTATATTCATAGCTAAATCGATTCTCTTTAAACACGTAATCGACAATGCCTAGCTGCAGTAAACGTGCACGCTGCTCAGCATCCCAACTCCCTGTAAGCACAATACAAGGGATCTGCTTGGCCAGCACAAATTTAACGATTTCGCCCTCTTGAGCGTCAGGTAGATTTAAATCGGTAATCGCAACAAAATATTCATGCTGATCCAGTAACTCTTTTGCGCTGAGCATATCTGGTGCAACATCCACTTCGCAATTTAACTCTTGGATGAGTAAGTGACGCATCACCCGCGACACGACTTGGCTATCTTCGACCACTAAAATTCGCAAGCTGCTCTCCTCTTTCCGAACGCTCTCTCAAACTTTTTAACCCTGCTTTATTCTTGTTATAGATTCAGTTGCTGTAGGGGTATTTAAACCCATTGGTAGCTGATTTTCGGTTAAAAACTCTTATTGAAACGGAAAATATTATCCATCATAAATTTATATATACGTTTATATTCACCAGCTTACCCCGTGTTGATAAAAAACGGTATCACTAATGTCAAATATCTGCAGCGTTATTAAGTTGCAAATTAACATTTTCTTCGGACGACTGTTGATGCTCCACCGCCGCTTGATGCTTTGTTTTACGAATATCGATCACCACAGTGGCTGATATTTTATCTTGTATAGCTTGTCTATTGGCATCCCAATAGATCTGTAAGAAACCTAATAGCCCAGTTGTAAATCCTGCCGCATATCCACCATAGCGTCCAAATGCAGCCCATAATGAAATTTTCACACCATCAAGTTGAATGACTCGGATCCCCAGTAATTTCTTACCGAGTGTTTGCCCGTCAAACCACGCGGTAAATACCGTAAAGTAAAACGCTGCCCAACCAAAACCCAACCCAAGATCATTTAGTAGCCCTTGTATCCAAGCTAACGGACTCGCACTGCTAGCTTGATCGTCTACATCACTATCATTTTGAGAATCCGCATTATTTACGTCAGTAAATTTTGGTTCTAGCTCTGCGTTTTGTTGTTCCAGTTGTGCTAACTGTTTTTCAGCTTTTGTTAACTCAATAATCTGCGCAGTAAGTGACCGCTCTGTAGTGCCGGTATTTGTTCCTTTTGTTGATGTCGATGCATTATCACTATCATTCGACTTAGGTTCCGTTAGTGGTAACTCTGGCGCTTTTGCTTCTATGTCATCAGTATACTTTTGCAATAATTGCTGCTTTTCGAGTGTTGTTAAAGCTAGATCGTTCACGACATTAGTAACGATGCTTTGTTGCTCTATTTGACTAAAACTTGATTCGGTTAACGCTTGATCCAGATCATCGATACGACTTTGAGCACATGACATATCTCTGCATTGAGTTGCTGAAATAATTGCTGGCATATAGGCTACAATGTCTATCACACTGTTAAAGTTATTCTCAACTTCTTCCCCCACACGAGTATCAATACTCTGGTTGTTACCACTATTGGTAATAAGCGGGAATTGGTCGCTATCTTGATCTTGTAATTGATAACCAGCATCTTGAACTTGTTCATCGATATTATTGTAATAACCGATTACAGCAGACACTAAACCAAGCAACATGACGATATACAGAGCCCATTTAAATACTCGGCCAACTTGTTTGCTTTGTTTTTGGATAAACAATGTCGCTAAAACCAAAAACACAAACATCCAGCCGGCGTTTTCAGCTAATACAGCAACTAGCAAGCCATCAATAATCATTGCTAAGCCGCGCTTTAATGGGCTAGCGAGTGGCATGTAGAGAATATTGGGGGCAACATCAAAAGCAAATGGAGTTACCCACGTCTTTGGGTCGTCATGTTTACAAATTGCTTGCTGACTCATGATTTACTTCCCATTAACAGTAAATTCGGGTTAATTAGCTAGGTAAAATTAGACTTTTAAAAGAATGAATTACCTATAAGTTACATTATGTTAACTTAAGAATGGTTCGGTCACACTGATGTTTACGAATAACAGCAAACGCTTTAATAACCAAAAAGAATAACGAAGAACAAACAATCACTTCTAATGTGGCCAAAGGCTATTATGATTTAGCTGTGCATTTAAAGGAGCAAGCAACCCATGAGCAAAATTTTTGAAGATAATTCACAAACAATTGGTAACACCCCTCTTGTCCGTCTTAACCGTGTAAGTAATGGTAGAGTGCTTGCTAAAGTGGAAGCACGTAACCCAAGTTTCAGCATTAAGTGCCGTATCGGTGCAAATATGATCTGGGATGCCGAGAAAAAAGGCACCCTAACTCAAGCACAAGAGCTTATTGAACCAACATCAGGAAACACAGGTATTGCGTTGGCTTATGTTGCAGCCGCTCGTGGGTATAAACTAACTCTAACTATGCCAAACACCATGAGCTTAGAGCGCAGAAAACTGCTGAAAGCATTAGGTGCAAACCTTGTATTAACTGAAGGCGCTAAAGGCATGAAGGGCGCGATTGATAAAGCTGAGGAGATCAGACAATCAAACCCAGAAAAATACGTACTACTGCAGCAATTTAATAACCCTGCTAATCCAGAGATCCATGAGAAGACAACGGGTCCAGAAATTTGGAATGATACCGATGGTGAAGTTGATGTAGTTGTTGCAGGTGTTGGTACTGGTGGCACTATCACAGGTGTTAGCCGTTACATTAAGAATACTCAAGGTAAAGCAATTACATCTGTTGCCGTTGAGCCTGTAGATTCACCTGTTATCCAACAAACTTTATCTGGTCAAACAGTGCAACCTGGGCCTCATAAGATTCAAGGCATTGGTGCGGGCTTTATCCCTGGTAACTTAGATCTGAATCTTGTTGACCGCGTAGAAGCAGTAACCAACGAAGAGTCGATTGAAATGGCACAGCGCTTGATGAAAGAAGAAGGGATTTTAGTCGGTATTTCTTCTGGCGCCGCTGTCGTCGCTGCTAACCGCATTGCAGCATTACCTGAATTTGAAGGTAAGAACATTGTAGTGATCCTACCTTCTGCTGCAGAACGTTACTTATCTTCAGCCTTATTCCAAGGCCAATTTAGTGATGCGGAAAACGTTCAGTAAATTCAGCCTTCGTTAAACAGAACCCCAAGTATTGCTTGGGGTTTTTTATGCCTTTTATCAAACATTAATTTTGTAGTGCCTTAACGATGTGCCCCACCGTTGTGCTAATTATATCAAACACCTCTGTTTCGTTAATCTCTCCACGAATCAGATACTGATACTCTAAGAACTTGATGATGGCTAACACTTGGTGAGCATCTGCGTTGGCAGAGTGAGAGCCTAATGCCCGAAAAAAGTTATCGATACTACTAATAAAACTATTATCAAGCGCTCTAATTGCCGCAGCTAACTGTGGGTTACGAAGCGCCTCTTCATGAAAAGCAGCCTCTAAGATCCTATCGTCCTTATGAGCCAACTGCGCTTTGATATGTTCACAAATGAATTGACTCAATTGCGAGGTAATAAAGTCTTTAACTTGCAGTGAATTAGCGCTTTGCTTTTCGAGTAAGACTTGTTCAACTAATCCATAGCTTTTTTGCTCTAACGCTTTATTCATCCATAAGGTTTTTTCAGCAAAGTAAGTTAACGAATCACTAATAAGATCTTTAATATCGTCAAAATAATAGGTTGTTGACGATAACGGCACCGATGCTTCACTCGCCACAGCTCGGTGCCGAACACCTCGGATCCCTTCTTTGACGATAAGACGTAAAGTGGCTTCTAAAATCTCTATTCTGCGGGCTTGTCCATCGCTTCGATTTGATTGCCGACCAACATAGGTCAATGCTTCCAGCATATTCGCTTCCTTAATTGCTAAAAATGGACTGCTAACGTTATAAAAGGGCTTCTTCAGCTGTAACAGGCCAACTTAGCACCTGAAGTCAGATCAAGTTCAAACAATAAACAAACTGTAACATGTAAAATGCGCGCCTCACTAATTATGTCATCGCTTATCTCGGTTAACTTATGTCCTTTTATCGCTCTCCTCTTTCTATCAGCGCTTTTGATGCAAAATTTGAAGCTCAGAAAATTGCTTTCGCCCCTATTAGCTTTCAAGTTGCCCGTTGCCTTTTGAAATTTAACCTATTGCAATTAATCTCTGAACACGGTGATAAAGGCTGTAGCCTAGATGCCTTAGCCATGCAGTCTGAACTATCTGAATATGCAATCGGTGTGCTAGTCGATATGGGACTTAGTATGGGTTTGCTTTACCTTAAAGATGATACCTACGTATTGGATAAGATTGGCCACTTTTTATTGCATGACGATATGGCGAAAGTGAACTTAAATTTTACCCATGACGTTTGTTACCAAGGTTTGTTTGAACTAGAGGCTTCTTTATTAGAGGGCAAACCTAAAGGTCTAGCTTCACTTGGTGATTGGCCTACTATTTATCCCGGTTTAAGCCAACTACCAGACGAGATAAAAAAGAGTTGGTTTGAGTTTGATCATTACTATTCAGACCATGCTTTTGAGTCATTGTTGCCGTTAATTTTTCAAGCACAGCCTAAGCTTATTGTCGATGTGGGTGGTAATACTGGTAAGTGGGCTCTCGCTTGTACTAGTTATAACTCAGACGTACAAGTCACCATAATGGATTTACCGGGACAATTAAAAGTTGCAATGGAAAATGCAGAAAATGCTGGCGTTGAACAGCGAGTACATGCTTTTGTGACTGATCTTTTAGACGAGCAAAAACCTTTTTGTGAAAACGGCGATCTATATTGGATGAGCCAATTCTTAGATTGCTTTTCTGAAGTAGAGATCCTTAGCATATTAAAACGTGCAGCTATGGTTATGAAACCAAATAGTGAGCTGTGTATTTTAGAAACTTTCTGGGATCGCCAACCCTTTGAGGCCGGTGCTTATTGTGTGAATGCAACTTCGCTATATTTTACCGCCATTGCCAACGGTAATAGCCGTATGTATCACAGTAAAACGCTACTTAAATTAATCAGCCAAGCGGGTTTATTTGTAGATGAAGATATCGATAACATTGGTCTTGGGCATACTCTGCTGCGTTGTAAACGCAAGCCTTAACTTCAAGCGAACACGGCGATTAAGAAAAATTGAACCCAAGATTAACTTAACTTCAATTTTAATTAATTAGCGTGTTCGCTAATATAATCTCATAAAGATTGTTAGAAGGATTTCATTATGACCAGCACAAATAACCAAACTCTTAGACATCGTGTTTCACGTCTACCTAGTCCAATGGCAGGTTTAGCATTAGCTATCGCAAGCCTTGGTTGGGCTTGGGAAAGCATGGTTCCAGGGTTAAATGGTCAAGGCCAACTAGTCGGTGCCTCTATTGCTGCAGTTATGTTGCTGATGTTAGTCGCGAAATTTGTACTTCACCCTAGAGTACTTATTGAAGAGCTGACCCACCCTGTAGTGGGCAGTGTGATCCCTACTTTTGCTATGGGCTTAATGGTTGTCTCTGCAGCTCTGGGGAAATTCAATCATGCTGTTGGCGTCGCTTTATGGTTGACTGCTATCGCCATCCATATCGGCTTTCTAAGCATGTTCATTTATTATCGTGCAATTGACTTCAAACTTGAGCATATGGTGCCAAGTTGGTTTGTTCCCCCTATCGGCATTATTGTCGCGGCTGTATCTTTCCCTCATGGCTCTGAAATGCAATATCAATGGCTCGCTGATGCAATATTGATGTTTGGTATGGTGAGCTACTTGGTGATGTTACCTATCATGTTATATCGCCTGATATTTTGTGAGCCAATTGCCGATGCAGCAAAGCCAACAATAGCGATTATGGCTGCGCCTGCGAGCTTATCTCTTGCTGGATACTTAACAATGACCTCGCAGCCATCTCTAATTATTGTAGGAGTATTGCTAACGTTAGCGTTACTGATGACAAGTGTGATTTACTTGGCTTTTTTCCACTTACTAAAACTGCCTTTTTCACCAGGGTATGCGGCATTTACCTTCCCTATGGTGATCGGTGCTACCGCCTTATTTAAAACTGTTAACTGGATAGTCGCTACATTCGGTGCCAACAATGTTTCAGCAGATTTGTTAATTACAGCCAAAGTAGAATTAATTGTAGCAACCCTAGTTGTCACTTATGTTGCAACAAAGTATCTGTTTCACTACAAAGGTAGCATCCTTAAGCGCAGCGTAATTTAGTAATCAGGTATATGAGTTTGTTCATTTTTTAATAGGCTGAGCCCAAGGTTATTACTTAGATCTCCTCATATTTTTTTACTTTGCACTTTAAATGCTAAACGCCAAACGTGACCTTCTTCACATTTGGCGTTTTTTGTTCACCCTCATACTAACAAGATTAAACAGCTGTACACTCCCAATAAAAGAAACCATACGGCAAACAATCAACCCCAAAAAACAAACCCATACGCAACACCAAAACAACAAATGCAACACCTGCAGTACAGCTAAACACCAAAAGTTAATATTAAGGGTGAAATAAGTTAATCGTGGCAACAATAAACCAACAAACCACACCGTAACACACCTGTAAATAGCATGTTGCTCCAGTTATTTACTTGTGTTTATATCCCGCCTCAGGAATAGCTTTTAGATACATTTGCAACATCTTAAAAAGCAAATCCTAAATAAAAAATATAATGATGATGAGTTCCAAGGGAGTAAAAGATATGCAGCTTAACTCAAGATTGGCCAAAGCAATCCGCTTTGCGTTAGCTACAGGTGCCGCAACAGCAGCACTTAGCTCGCCAGTAGTTCTTGCAGCCGATGATGAAAATGTAGAACGTATCCAAGTTACAGGTTCACGTATTCAACGTAGCGATATGGAAACAGCCACACCAGTCACAGTGTTAAGCGCTGATGAAATGTCTAAACAGGGTTTCACTAGCGTTCAAGAGGCATTAGAAAGCCTAACTTCGACAACTGGCGCGATGACAACTCAGTCTGTACACGGATTCACACCTGCAGCATCTTCTATCAGCCTACGTGGTGCAGGTGCAAACCGTACCTTAACCCTTATCAACGGTAAGCGTTTAAACCAATATCCAAAACCCGCTGGCGGAACAGACAACTTTGTTGATACTGCTAACCTGCCTATGGAAGCGGTACAACGAATTGAAATCCTACAATCGGGCGGTTCAGCTATTTATGGTGCTGACGCAGTAGGTGGGGTAATTAACATCATTCTAAAGAAAGATTTTGAAGGTGTAGCCCTTAAATACCGTCATGGCGATACCACTAACGGTGGCGGTGCAAGTGACCGTATTTCTCTATCATTGGGTGCGTCTTCAGACAGAGGTAACGTATCTAGCTTTATCGAATTTACTGACAACCAGTCTCTTTTAGCATCTGACAGAGATAACTTTGGTCTTCATACCGACAATGTTCCACATAGTGAGTTTTCTGGCTACAGCTCATACGGTGCGCGCATTGCAGGTGTTAAGCCTGTAGGCGGCGAAACTCCAACGGGTCAGCGCGTATTAACTGAACAAGAATGTGAAGCTGGCGGATTCCTTTGGACCGGCAGCACTTGTGGTTTCGATCGCTCTGCATGGCGTGATCTTCAACCTGAAAGTACACGTTTCATCAGCTCAACCAACTTCAACTATGAACTAGCTGAAGATGTTAGCTTTGTCGGACGTTTAGATTTTGCAGAAGCTAAGTCTGTTACTAACATCGAGCCTTCAGCATTTGATGATTACGACATCACAGTTGATGGTGACAAACTAACTGTCAGTTATGGTCAAATTGGCAAAGATGGGTACATGAGCAAAGAGTTCGACAAAGACACAGGTCTTGGTGGCGACTTTGCCAATGCAGAAGACGGCTCATATTACTATGCACGTCGTCTACATGAGTTAGGACATCGCTCAACAGAAACCAAAACTCGTAACTACTTCTTTACCGCAGGCTTGGAAGGCTTAATTGCTGACGAATACAGCTGGGATGCATCAGTAAACTACGGTCGCACCAGTGTCGATGTTTTCGGCAGCGGTAACGCGACTGTTGGCGGTATGTTTGACTACATCACTGCAGGCGAAAACGGTAACTCTCTGTTAGAAAATATCTCAGCAGAAGATGCAGATAAAGTGGCTTACAGCTCATTTGAACGTGCTCAGTCTACCCAAAAGAACGTACAAGCAAACATCACAGGTTCCTTATTTGAGATGGATGCTGGCGATGCGATGTTCGCGTTTGGTGCTGAATACACGATTCAAGACTACGAAACAGACTCTGATTCAGAGTCTAAAAATGGCAATATCTTAGGCAAAGGTGGTTCGTCAGGTGCTGGTGAACGCAAAAACTGGGCGACTTATGCTGAAGTTAGCTTCCCTGTATTAGATGATTTAACAATCGATGCAGCACTTCGTTACGACCATTACGATAACTTTGGCGGTAATCTTTCGCCACAAATTGCTGTTGAATACCGCCCTGTTAGAGAGCTGTTAGTTCGTGGTTCATGGAGCTCAGTATTCCGTGCACCAGATATGCACCGTGTATACGGCGATCCAACAGATGCATTTACGACTGTAATCGACTTTAAGCAATGTGCAGCTATGGGCGGTACACCAGGTACCGTTTATCCTGATGAACTGCTGAATGCGGTATGTAATGAATTACACATTGATACCACAACCGGTGCTAACCAAGAGCTTGATGCTGAGACAGGTTATACTGCTAACATAGGTGCTGTTTGGGGCGGTGATTCATTTGACGCTTCATTTGACTTATGGGAATGGAAACTTGATGACATGGTCAGCGACATCAGCGCTTCTCAAGCCGCTCGTGATTATGAGCTGTATGAAGACATGATCACCCGTGACGACCAAGGTACTATTACTCACATTAATGCTGTTGCACAAAACCTTGCTTACCAAAAGGTTCGCGGTTTAGATTTAACAGCAGGTTATTCTTGGGATCTAAATAGTTTTGGTGAGCTTAAGCTTAACTTTAGCGGTACCTATATCATCAATTCTGAGTACCAGTTAACTTCAACTGATCCTGTTGAAGATGATATCGAAAACGGTGGTTTACCACAGTATCGTGCAAACTTAATCTTGGGTTACTACATTGAAGATTTTGAGGCGACTTTAGGCGCTTACCACACAGCGCGTATGCATGGTGTACAGTACAAATCTTTCAAAGAAGCTGCTGAAAATGCAGGTGAAGCGTTTGTTGAAGAAGATCATGAAGTGGCTTCACAAACTAAGTGGAACCTAACTGCGGGCTACACTATCTCAGAGTCTATTAAGCTAAAAGCAGGTATCATTAACTTGTTTGATGCGGGTCCAAACTTTGACCCAACTGATACTCAGTGGCCTCATTACCCACGTGGGATCTACAATGCTCGTGGTCAAGAGTACTTTATTGAAGGTGAAGTGAAGTTCTAAGCTAAGCTCACTTAACCTGATAGTATTTTAAACGGCACCTTAGGTGCCGTTTTTTTATGTCTAAAGTAAGGCCGCCTAAATGACTAAAATCAAAAAATTTTTGATGAGAAAATAATTAAAAATATAATGCCAATCTATAATTGTGATTAATAAAAAGCTCCCAGAAAGGGAGCTTAAACAGCGTTATGTAAAAGTATCGTGCTCTATTTAATCGTTAGCTAAAACCCAAGTAATGCGCACCAATAACGATAACACTTGAAACAACAAATAACGCTAACATGAAACGCCAGATAAACTTAAGCCACTGGCCCCAGTCAACGCGGCAGACACCTAAGGTCGCCATCAAAGAAGCTGAAGTCGGTACTAAAATATTGGTAAAGCCGTCACCAAGTTGAAACGCGAGTACAGATACTTGCCGCGTGACCCCCACAAGATCAGCTAACGGTGCCATTAGCGGCATAGTTAACGCTGCTTGGCCTGATCCAGATGTTACAAAGAAATTAAACACCGACTGGAACACATACATAAACCAAGCAGACATCACACTTGGCAACTGACCAATAAACTCTCCAGCCTTACTCAAAATGGTATTGAGCACACTTGGAGTCGAAGCATCACCACCGCCAAGTAATAATAAAATACCGGAGGCGCAACCAACCAGTACAGCCGGCTCCAACATGGTTGCAGCGCCCTGCTTAAAGCTTACCGCGACCGTATTAATGTCCATTTTATTAAGTTTAAACACCACACCAATAATACCGACAACAATACCCATAGTGAAAAACTGACTGGCGATTTCAGGGATAAACCAGGCTTGGGTAACCACGCCCCAAATAATCCAAGCAACGGTAGCAAAAATCGTCAACAGCACTAAAATATCGCCGAGATTAAAACGACTATCTAACTTGGCTTCTTTTTGATTTTCTCTAAAATAGCTATCACTTTGATAACTGTATGAGTGCAGAGGGTTAGCTTTTACTTTTGCGCCGTAACGTAAGGTAAAAATTAGCCCCATTAAGGTAAAGACCGTCCACATAATAAAGCGGACACCCGCTCCAGAAAGTACCGGAACGCCAGCAATACCTTGAGCGATTGCAACACTAAATGGATTCATCCACGATGCGGCAAAACCTATTTGGGTGGCAACATAAGTCACCATAACAGTTGTTATACCGTCATAGCCTAAACGAATCATCAGTGGACAAATGATAATTGCAAATGCGATGGCCTCCTCGCCCATGCCAAATACTGCACCGCCTAACGAAAACAGGATGAAGATAACCGGTATAAACAGTCCCTCTTTTCCCCGTGTCACATCAATCAACTTTAATATGCCGTTGTCTATGGTGCCTGTAGCCATGACAATGCCAAACGCACCACCAATAACCAACATAAACATGATCACGCCAATAGCGCTGCCCCATTTAGAGCCCGATACCAAACCTTCAAAGGCAAAATTAAAAAAGCCTGCGCCGCCATGTCCTTCAAATAAGGCAACGGGCTTTAAAATGGGCTCTCCTGCATCATCAACTTCAAAGACAAAAGAGTTTGGATCAATAACGCTACGACTTTTTTCAACTCCGTCAACAACATAAGTCACTTCCTGAGTGTCAAAAGAGCCTATCGGTACAAAGTAAGTCAGAACGGCTGCCGCAATGGCGACAAAAAAGATGATGACGAGAGTGTCAGGCATTTTCCACCTTACACCAGAGGCAGTTGCTTGCTCGTTGCTAGTATTTATTGGGCTAACAGGATCCATTTTGCTTCCACTTTATTATTATATGGCGGCAAATATAAACCAATGTCTAGCCCTTGACCAGCATGGGGTTAACCTATTTATGTACAACTAACATTAAGCCATAACATTAGCGTTTCATAAGTTATACCTTTACTTAGGGATTAATACAGCCCCTCGTATTACTGATTAGTCACAGTTCGTTTAGCAAGCGCATGTTCGATGATATGATTGAGCAGCAACATAGATAGTGAAAACACCAGTGCAGGAACAATTGGATGTATACCCGCTTGCAAGGGGATTTGTAGCTGTAAGGCCAAATAACTCAGCATTCCGCTGCACATAGCAATCAAAGCCGACTGACCACTGACACTAGGGAAAAATAGTCCGGCTATTATAGGCCATAAAAAAACGGCCTGCAGAGCACCAAATGCCGCAAGGTTTATCCACACAATCATGTCTGGTGGCTCTATTGCCCAAAAACAAGCTAATGCCGTGATGACAATCATCATTACTTGCGTTAATCGAACTTGATGAGTAGGAGTCATATTGGGTCTAGTTTTTACAATGCCGTCACGCACGATACTCACTGCAGATTGCAATAACATTGAGTCCACTGATGACATTACTGCCGCAATAGGGGCTGCCAGTAAAATCCCTGCCCAAAACGGCGTCATCAGCTGCGCAATTAGCGTTGGCATGATTTGATCTGGGATCACTAATTCAGGAAAAAGAATGCGACCGAGAAAACCACATAGATGTGGGATGAGTGTCATTAAAAAACAGATTAATGTTCCCCAAATCATGCCACGCTTCAATGATTTACTATCTTTCACCGCAAGCAACCTGACAATAGTATGTGGTAAACCCATAGTTCCAAAGCAAATTAACACCCAAAACGACAACATCATAGGCCAGCCAAGGGCATCACCGACTCCATGAGGACTGAGTAATTCAGGTGTATTTGAGGTCTCAGATGCAAGCTTGCTCGCTAAATCTGGCTGAGAAAGAATAACCATCAACAAGATAATTAACCCCATCAGCATTACCATGCCTTGCAGCGCATCAGTTAAAACTACAGCGCGAAAGCCACCGGTTAATGTATAAGCCAGCACGGTTACGACAAACACACCAAGACCTAATTCATAACTTATGCCAGTAACACCTGAAAGCAAACGTGCACCGCCAATAAATTGCACCGCAATCATAGCCACAAAGCCAATCACTAAACTTAGCATAGCTATACTACTTAACCAGTTGTTGTTATAGCGATTGTCTAACCATTCAATAATGGTGCTGTATCGTTGTTTTTGCGCTAAAAACTTAGGCCCTAATACACCTAACGTTAAAATAACCACTGGCACTTGGATCACAGCAAGCCATACCCAGCCTAAGCCGTATTTATAAGCAGCCCCAGGACCACCAATAAATGACCCGGCACTGGTGTAGGTTGCAACAAGTGTTAACGCTAATAATGGACCACTAAGAAAAGCACCACCTATGAAAAAACGTTTCGCTTTATCATCATTAAGTAATGCTGACTGGCTAGATTGACGGGCACTCCAGACTCGAGTGATCACTAAGCTAAGCGCTAAATAAATTAATACCGGAATTAAGCTAGTCATTATGTTTTTCAGTCATACGGCTCAGCAACCAACTAAGGCTGACTATCAATAATATTGGCGTAGCAATACAGGAAAGCCAAAACCATAAGGGTAAACCATACCAAGTTCCAAGGTGTTGCAACCATAAAGGGCCGGCACACCAAAGGAAAAAGTAACTAAAAGCGAGTAACAATGAGGTTTTTGTAAGTAAACTCATATATGAGGAGCGCCACTGCTGGTGTAAGCCGTAAATTTTAATCAATAATAATCAGCGATACCAGCTATCTGCGGGCCATTTAGTAAAAACATGATTCGCGTTCAATTCTCATCACTAATAAAAACCTACGGATCATTATATAAAGTCACTAAACACAGTTTTCGTAACCAATAAAAAAGCAGCTCATCTGAACTGCTTTATTTAAGAAAAACCTAACACCTAGTAACCAAGCACTAACGCTTACTTGCAGAGTCCGCACGAGTCGTTGCATCAACAGACTGCGTGCTTTCATTAACTGATAGAGTTGTTAGCGCGCTGTTTTCTACCATCCAATAGCCCAAGCCTACAAATACACCGCCACCGACAATGTTACCTAACGTGACAGGGATAAGGTTATTGAAGACAAAGTTCATTATCGTTAAATCAGCAAACTTATCACGGCTAATGTTTAATGCTTCAAACCAGGCAGGATCAGCAAACTGGTGAATAGTGATCCCTAGCGGTACCATAAACATATTGGCGATGCTGTGCTCAAATCCACTGCTAACAAACATAGCAACTGGCAACATAAGCAGTACAACTTTAGTTAAAATATCTTTGGTGGCAAATGTCATCCATACACCAAGGCAAACCATCATGTTACATAAAATCCCCAAGACAAATGCTTGAGTCCAGCTGTGATGCAATTTATGTTGTGCAATATTCAGTGCACTTAATCCCCAACGTCCACCATCGAGTTGGTACATCCCGGCTAGCGTGATGAGTAACACCATCAACATAGCGCCAACAAAGTTACCGGCATACACGCGTGCCCAGCACTTCATTACCGCTAGAGTACTAACCTTTTTCTGTGCCCAAGCAACGCTACTAAGCACTGTGCTGGTGAATAACTCCCCACCACAAACCACAACTAGGATCAGACCTAAACTGAACGCTAAACCGCCTATAAAACGTGTTAGCCCCCAAGAACCTTGGCTACCGGTAGTGACGGTAATATAAAAAACAAAAGCCAAAGCAATAAAAGCACCCGCAAAAATAGCGAGTCCAAAAGATTGCTTCTTAGACTTGAAAACTTTATCTGCGCCATAACTCGCAGCTTGTTCAACGAGGCTCAATTTAGCTGCAGACAAAGTGTCAGGTGCCTTGTTTGGCTGGTGATTCACAGTCATTTAATCCACCCAATATGGTTACGTCTGTCAAAACCGAATACAAATAACATAAACTTTCTCCACAACCCCAATATTCATCAATCACTTACAGTCTAAACAAGACTTAAAAATACAGAACCAAAACCAGTATGTTCAATGAGGGTTAGCGCCTCAAAGGTAAATTGGTCATACCAATTTGATTTTATGTAAGCCAAGATAACATAGCTGTAAAATAAAGGCATTAAAAACGCCTTACTAATATAGCAAAATATGATCATAGTTTAATCTAGATCTAATTATGACGAGTTTATCCCATTCATTTATGTCGATTCGTTGATGGGAAGAGCCATTTACTGCAATACAATCGCCCTGCTGTACTGGTTTTTCTCGGTTACAGATATACAAAAAAAACATATCTTTTGTGATAACGGATGCTATTCGGAATAGGTTGCAGCTGCTTTATAATCACTAAAAAAATCTCCAAATTTATCCGTGTCGCCTATAGCCATTATTATTAGCCAGCCAAAAGCCCACTCGACTATCGCGGTAGCACTTTCCCTTATCGCAACATGCCATTTCCAGTTAAAGCTGTAATATCACTCTTACAAAATATGACCTGAGCAGTTTTGCCGTATTGCCCCTAAAACCGGTAAATACATACAGGTTACAAGTTAGCAACCTCACACCGACTAGAGCATTAAAGATAGTGGTTTATTGTCTTAGCTAAACAATTAAATGACCACTTTATTGATTACTACAGCTTGACTAACACATTTAGCCGTTATTTTTTAGCCAAGTTGATTCATATGTATTCAACTTCAAGCTCACAATTAAATGCTTACTAACTAGACCGACATTGGTAACAGAGGTAATTTTTCATCTATAATTTCGATGCTATTTATAGAGCTTTTATTGTTAAAGCATTATTTCTAGCAAGAAGTTAGCTTGATATTGAAACTCTGAGCATAGGCTTACATATTCACTTTAAGTAACCTGCGAAAATCAGACCAGTTTTAAACTCAAGCAATAAACCTGAGACACTAAAAGCAGCTATCGTTCAAAAAGTGCTACCTCGGTAACAGTTTTTGCATTTCTCAGCCAGATGAAGACTGATTTAAGTGCAGTGCATCCTAGGTTATGCTAATATAATCATGGTTAATTGGTCTTACCAATTTTAATCTTCAGCCAGAGATGAGTGCTGGAGAATACAAGACAATTGAACTGAACAGATTACTGCGAAGTGAAATTACTTCGAAACGCGTCAATATGAATTCATGTTTAACGCGTTTAAGAATTTACTATTGGTGTATCGCACGCCTCATTTAGAGCCAATATCGATACCCAACAACCTTATCTCAAACAGAAGGTAATTGTACGATGACCGAAAAAACTGAACAGTTTGCAACCGCGTGGGCAGGTTTCACCGCTGGCGATTGGAAAACTGAAGTCAATGTGCGTGACTTTATTCAAGCTAACTACACTCCTTATGAAGGCGATGAGTCTTTCCTTGCTGGTGCTACTGAAGCAACAACCGAACTTTGGGACAAAGTTATGGTTGGCGTTAAAGAAGAAAACCGCACTCACGCTCCTGTAGATTTTGATACTTCACGTGTATCAACAATCACTTCTCACGAAGCGGGTTACATTACTAAAGATCTAGAAACTATCGTTGGTTTACAAACAGAAGCTCCGCTTAAGCGCGCTATGTTGCCAAACGGTGGTATTCGTATGGTTGAAAGTTCTTGCGCTGCATACGGCCGTGAACTAGACGCTGACGTTAAATACGTATACTCAGAGCTACGTAAGACACACAACCAAGGTGTGTTCGATATCTACACTCCAGAAATCATGCGTTGTCGTAAGTCTGGCGTTTTGACTGGTTTACCAGATGCATACGGCCGTGGTCGTATCATTGGTGACTACCGTCGTGTAGCGCTATACGGTATTGATTTCCTAATGGCGGACAAGTTTGCTCAATTCAGTTCACTTCAGTCTGACTTCGAAACTGGCGAAAACTTGTCTTATACTATGCAACTTCGTGAAGAAATTGCAGAGCAGCATAAAGCTCTAGGTCAAATGAAGAAGATGGCAGCAAGCTACGGCTTCGACATCTCTCTACCTGCGACTAATGCTCAAGAAGCTATTCAGTGGACTTACTTCGGCTACCTAGCTGCAGTTAAGAGCCAGAATGGCGCGGCTATGTCTTTAGGTCGTACTTCTAGCTTCCTAGATATCTTCATTGAACGCGACATCAAAAATGGCGTGATCACTGAGCAACAAGCTCAAGAAATGGTTGACCATTTCGTAATGAAGCTACGTATGGTTCGTTTCCTACGTACTCCTGAATACGATGAGTTATTCTCTGGTGACCCAATCTGGGCGACTGAGTCTATCGCTGGTATGGGTCTTGACGGTCGTACACTAGTAACTAAGTCTAGCTTCCGTTTCCTACACACATTGTACAACATGGGTCCTAGCCCAGAGCCGAACATCACGGTTCTATGGTCTGAGCAATTACCGCTAAACTTCAAGAAGTACGCGTCTAAAGTATCTATCGATACGAGCTCTATCCAGTACGAAAACGATGACCTAATGCGCCCAGATTTCGAATCTGACGATTACGCTATCGCTTGTTGTGTAAGCCCAATGGTTGTTGGTAAGCACATGCAATTCTTCGGCGCGCGTGCAAACCTTGCTAAGACTATGCTGTATGCAATTAACGGCGGTGTTGACGAAAAACTTAACGCTCAAATCGGTCCTAAGTCAGCTCCAATCACTGACGAAGTACTAAACTTTGATGACGTTATGGGTCGTTTAGACACTATGATGGACTGGTTAGCAACACAATATGTGTCTGCACTAAACGCTATCCACTTCATGCACGACAAGTACTCTTATGAATCTGCTCTAATGGCACTTCATGACAGAGATGTACGTCGTACTATGGCGTGTGGTATCGCAGGTCTTTCTATCACTGCTGACTCTCTAGCTGCTATCAAGTACGCTACTGTTAAGCCAATCCGTGATGAAAACGGTATTGCTGTAGACTTCGACATCGAAGGCGACTATCCAAAGTTCGGTAACAACGACCCACGTGTTGATGATATCGCTACTGAATTAGTTGAGCGCTTCATGGCTAAGATCCGTCGCATGAAGATGTACCGCAACGCGATCCCAACACAGTCTATCTTAACCATTACTTCTAACGTTGTTTACGGTAAGAAGACGGGTAACACACCTGACGGTCGTCGTTCTGGCGCGCCATTTGCTCCAGGTGCTAACCCAATGCACGGTCGTGATGAAAAAGGCGCTATCGCTTCTTTAACATCTGTTGCTAAACTACCATTTGCTCACGCTCAAGACGGTATTTCTTACACCTTCTCTATCGTACCTAACGCACTAGGTAAAGATGATGATGCACGTAAGACTAACCTTGCAGCGCTTATGGATGGTTACTTCGCTCACAACGATAACCGTGAAGGTGGTCAACACTTAAACGTTAACGTTATGAACCGCGAAATGCTTGAAGACGCAGTAGTTAACCCAGATAAGTACCCACAGTTAACTATCCGTGTTTCTGGTTACGCAGTACGTTTTAACTCGCTAACACCAGAGCAACAGCAAGACGTTATTACCCGTACCTTTACTAAAGGTCTGTAAGTTTAATTAAGTGTCGATTGGGCTGATGCTAGGCTAAGCCAGCATCAGCTAAACAGGAGTATAGATGGCAGTTATCGGTCGGATTCATTCAATAGAATCTTTTGGAACAGTAGATGGTCCGGGCATTCGGTTTATCACCTTTATGCAAGGCTGCTTAATGCGCTGTCTATACTGCCATAACCGCGACACTTGGGACTTACACGGTGGTAAAGAAATGAAAGTCGATGACTTAATGAGTCAAATCATTAGTTATCGACCTTTTCTTGAAGCCAGTGGCGGTGGTGTGACCGCAAGCGGCGGCGAAGCAATTTTACAAGCAGACTTCGTAGCTGAGCTTTTCAAAGCCTGTAAAAAAGAAGGTATTCATACCTGTCTTGATACCAACGGTTTTGTTCGTAAACACACACCGATTATCGATGAATTACTCGATAACACAGATTTGGTGATGCTAGATATCAAACAGATTGATGATGCAAAGCATATCGATCTAACCAATGTCAGCAACCAGCGTACGCTTCAGTTTGCAGAATACCTGCACAAGCGTGGGCAAAAAACTTGGATTAGATACGTGGTAGTTGGTGGTTACACCGACGATATCCCATCAGCGCAGGCTCTTGCTGAATTTATTCAACCTATGACTAACGTGGAAAAGGTCGAGTTACTCCCTTATCACGAACTAGGTAAGCATAAGTGGGAAGCGATGGGAGAGAAATATGAACTTAATGATATTTCTCCACCTAGTAAAGAGACCATGGAACTGATAAAGCAAACTTTTACCAATTTAGGTATTAACGCAGTTTATTAATATTGCGGGGAAAACGGGAAGTGCTACAGCTCTTCCCAATAGCTAGCGTCTAAGCGCTCGAAAGCGGCCTTTAAAATGAGTGCCATATCGAAATAACATGCTTTAGCGCCAAGCGGTCGGCAATTAACACCTAATTGGATTAATTTAGTCGATAATTGATTGCCCCAATCAAGTAATGAAAGCGGCAGTGGATGGCGAGCACGCCAACCTAACCAAAGTAAGCCTTGAATAGGCAAGCTGATAAAGAATAACGCGATAGTTATCGCCTGGGGTAAATAGCTCCAACCGTGCAAGTATAGCTGACTCGCTGCCGCTAATATGGCCAATAATGGCATTAACGGTAGAGCAAGTTTAGTGGCTCGCATAACGCGATACTCAGGAAAGTAAAAACTGAGTTGTCGAACCATAGGCCAAGTCTTCATATAACGACGACCTTCGCCCAAGGTTTTGAGAACTTGAATGCTCAAAGATGGCACCTATAAATAAAAAGAACAGCCTAACTTTAGCATAAACACTCAGCATGCCCCAAGGGCTAGCGCAGAGTATGACACAAATTTTGCTCTTTTGAAGAGCATACTTTACGACTTCGGCTATAGTTGCCATAGAAGTTTTGTTACTGGGTGGATCAAACGGATCCACTATTTATTGCAAAAGGTTTAAACATGTCAAACAAACTGGTACTGGTACTTAACTGTGGTAGTTCATCTCTAAAGTTTGCAGTTATTGATGCGCTAACTGGCGATGACCAAATTTCAGGTCTAGCTGAGTGTTTTGGTCTTGAAGATTCAAGAATCAAATGGAAAGTTAACGGCCAGAAAAGTGAAGCTAGCCTAGGTGCTTTCACTGCTCACAGAGAAGCTGTTGAATACATTGTTAACGACATTCTAGGTGCTCACCCAGAAATCGCTGCAGAGATCCAAGCAATTGGTCACCGTGTAGTACACGGCGGTGAGAAATTCACTCGCTCAGTAATCATTGACGAATCAGTTATTCACGGTATTGAAGACTGTGCAACACTTGCACCTCTTCACAACCCAGCTCACCTAATCGGTATTCGTGCAGCTCAAGCATCATTCCCAGCACTACCACAAGTTGCTGTGTTTGATACTGCGTTCCACCAGACTATGCCAGAAAAAGCATACATCTACGCACTGCCATACAAGCTATACCGCGAAAACGCAATCCGTCGCTATGGCATGCACGGTACTAGCCACCTATTCATCAGCCGCGAAGCTGCTGCAGCACTAGGTAAAGACGAAGCTGACACAAACATCATTTGTGCTCACCTAGGTAACGGCGCATCTGTTACTGCTATTAAAGGCGGTAAGAGTGTAGATACTTCTATGGGTCTGACTCCACTAGAAGGTTTGGTAATGGGTACACGTTGTGGTGACGTTGATCCTTCAGTTATCTTCCACCTAGTTAACCGTTTAGGTTACACACTTGACGAAGTTGAGTCAGTACTTAACAAGCAAAGTGGTCTACTAGGTATTTCTGAACTAACTAACGATTGCCGTGGCATCGAAGAAGGTTTTGAAAGTGGTCACAAAGGCGCGACACTAGCACTAGAAATCTTCTGCTACCGTCTAGCTAAGTACATCGCTTCTTACACTGTGCCACTAGAGCGTCTTGACGCAGTTGTGTTCACTGGTGGTATCGGTGAAAACTCTGATCTAATCCGTGAGAAAGTTCTTAACTCTCTAGCGATCTTCAACTTCAACGTTGATAAAGAGCGTAACGCTGCAGCTCGTTTCGGTAACGGTGGCCAAATCACTACTGATGAAGGTACTGTTGCTATGGTTATCCCTACTAATGAAGAGTGGGTTATTGCGCAAGACGCAATCGAGCTAATCAAGTAATAAAGCAAAAATACGGCTAATACTCAGTATTAGCCGTAGTTAGCGCAGTAAAGATTTTAGTCATACTTTGTATGGCATCACCGAGTTTCAAGAGGTCAATATGTCTCGTAACATTATGCTCATTCCAGTGGGTACCGGCGTGGGTTTAACTTCCATCAGCCTAGGTATGGTTCGTGCACTTGAACGCCATGGCGTTAAAGTACGCTTTTTCAAGCCAATCGCCCAACAACGTCCAAACGACAATGGTCCAGAGCGCTCTACGACAATTTTGAGCAAGTCTCCAACTGTTAATCCGCTTGAGCCATTCGAGATGGAACATGCAGAAAAGCTAATTCGTGCAGACCAAACTGACGTGTTGATGGAGCAGATCATTGCTCGTGCAACAGAATGTGCTGATGATACAGAAACCTTGATCGTTGAAGGTTTGGTGCAAACTCGTAACCATCCTTTCTCTAGCGATGTTAACCATGCAATCGCTAAAGCACTTGATGCAGACATCATCTTTGTTGCTACACCAGGCAACGAAAGTGCTACAGCATTAATGAACCGCCTAGAGATTTCTCATAACTCTTGGGGTGGATCTGAAAACAAGCGTCTAATTGGTGCTATCGTCAACAAAATTGGCGCACCGGTTGATGACGAAGGTCGCGCGCGCCCTGACCTATCAGAAGTATTTGACCATGACGAAATGCCGCGCCCAGACGCAGCAAGCATGTTCCAACTTCCAGGTAAGAGCCCACTACGTATTTTAGGTAGCGTGCCTTACAACCTAGATCTTGTTGCCCCACGTGCATCAGATCTTGCTAAGCACTTAAGCGCTAAAATCATCAACGCTGGTGAGATGAACACTCGCCGTATGCGTAAAGTGACTTTCTGTGCACGTAGCATCCCGAATATGGTTACCCATATTAAAACTGACTCACTACTAGTGACTTCAGGCGACCGCTCAGACGTTATCGTATCTGCATGTCTTGCATCGATGAATGGCGTTAAAGTGGGCGCACTACTACTTACTGGCGGTTATGAGCCAGAGCCACAGATCATGGAGCTTTGTGAACAAGCTTTCGAAACAGGCTTACCAGTATTCTTAATCGATACTAACACATGGCAAACAGCGTTAAACATCCAGCGTTTCGACCACGAAGTGCCTGTAGATGACGCTGTACGTATTGAACAAGTTCAAGAATACGTTGCCAGCCACATCGACCAAAACTGGGTTGAGAGCATCACTAAGAACTCTCCACGTGAACACCGTCTATCGCCACCTGCATTCCGTTACAAGCTAACTGAACTTGCTCGTGCTGCGCGTAAGACTGTTGTACTGCCAGAAGGTGATGAGCCAAGAACAATCGAAGCTGCAGCTATTTGTGCTGAACGTGGTATCGCTCGTTGCGTGCTTTTAGGTAACCGCGAAGAGATCGAACGTATTGCCAGCCAACAAGGTGTTGTATTAGGTGAAGGCGTAGAAATCGTTGATCCTGAAACATCACGCAGCCGTTACGTTGAAGCTATGGTTGAGCTACGTCGTGGTAAAGGCCTAACTGAAGTTGTTGCTAAAGAGCAATTAGAAGACAACATGGTACTAGGTACTATGATGCTTGCTCAAGGCGAAGTAGACGGTATTGTTTCTGGTGCGGTTAACACAACAGCGAACACAATTCGTCCACCACTACAGTTAATCAAAACTGCACCAGGTTCAAACCTAGTCTCGTCTATCTTCTTCATGCTAATGCCTGATCAAGTATACATCTACGGTGACTGTGCGATTAACCCAGATCCAAGCGCTGAGCAGTTAGCTGATATCGCGATTCAATCTGCAGAGTCTGCAATTGCATTCGGTATTGAGCCACGCGTTGCCATGATCAGTTACTCTACCGGTAGTTCAGGTACAGGTTCTGACGTAGATAAAGTTCGTGAAGCGACTCGTATTGCTCAAGAAAGACGTCCAGATCTAATGATCGACGGCCCTCTACAGTACGACGCAGCAGTAATGCCAAACGTTGCACGCTCTAAAGCGCCTAACAGCCCTGTTGCTGGTCAAGCGACTGTATTCGTATTCCCAGATCTAAACACGGGTAATACAACATACAAAGCAGTACAACGTAGTGCTGACTTGATCTCTATTGGTCCAATGCTTCAAGGTATGCGTAAGCCAGTGAACGATCTATCACGCGGCGCGCTAGTAGACGATATCGTTTACACTATCGCTCTAACTGCGATTCAAGCGGCTCAAAACGAACAAGCTTAATTAGCCTCGTTTAAATCCTAATAAAAAGCCTGCATTTGCAGGCTTTTTTGTTTTTAAATCTGTTTATAAACATTATGGACAGGATTATTTGTAAATCGGACTATCGTAATGGTGCCCTTCGTCACTGTAAGCGGTAACAATCGCATCAGCGACTAAGCCTGTTTCAGCTTGCACTTGAGTTTCAAAAAAGTGCTGAATTTGCTTACGAGTACCATGGGCAGCCCAAGCCTCTGCGCTTTGCCAGATCTCGTTAAATACAATCGGATATTCATTACGTGTAGCACTCGGATGATCAATCTGACGGGTGAGCATATATTGAATACAGCCCTCTTCTCTATATGAATCCGGCTCTAACGCTTTTAACACTTCAAATAATTCCGCTTCTTTACCCGGCTTAGGTTTAAATTGCGCTAATACATATACACGGCTAGACATATTCACTTCCTTCAGCTTTTTCAGTTAAAACAGATACTAGATGAGTTTTTAAGCAAATAATAGTTATACCAAGTAACTCAGGTTAATTGGCTACGCCGTATATTCAATTAAAGATAATTTGAGATGGTTATACGATCGCAAGATCGTTTATCTGCGCTAGAAATAGCGATTTTGATGCTTTAAAAGTAGATAAATATTAGACAAAACAGAATGTATCAAAAAATAACCAGTAGATTTACTGGTTACGAATCAGCAGCTTAAGCATGTTAAAAATAGTCTTCAACATGGTTATCCACAGATTCTGTGGATAACCTTTTCAAGTCATCTATACAGATATGCCTTAGATCTTTACTTAGGTCAAGCTTTAGATAAGATCTAAACTGATTTTCTTGCGTTAGCCCTTAATAATCGTAATACTGAGCCAAACTCATAAGAAGTTAACACATGTTTAAAGCCATTATTTTTGCCATTACTTTATTGGGTCTTAGCGCTTGCAGTCCATCAAACCAAGCCAGTGAAGAAATAAACGCTGGTGCAAAGCCATCCCTTCGTACACCTGAATTATCGTCACTAGGCTTTCTCAGCGCTGTGTACAATGACAAAGACATAGAAAAAGCTAAATTTTATGTTGATGATCCATTAAAGGAAATTTTAGGTCACTACTACATTGCCGCAGCAGTGCAGCGAAATATGCTTAATTTATCGATGACAAATGTTGAATTAGAAGTTGATGAGGTAGATATCGACTTCTTCCGTAAATTTACCGATGACGTCACCGTCATCGTCAAAATGAAGGGACTACGTGGCGGACAACCTTGGGTGGACGATAGAACATTACGCCTAAATAAGCGCAACGGTAACTGGATCATTGTCGAAATCATGCCAGAAAAGCGACAGGTGAACGGTTAAACCCTGCTATAAATAAGCTGCAGCCTATACTTTACAAACCGGCACGATAAAAGGCATCAAAGTAAGCACTCGTTACCTACTTTATACCAATCAATATAGTGACGGTTTTTTATGCTGGTTTAGCGGTCATCCAACAAAAAATAGCAACCCTTAGGTTGCTATTTTGTCTTAAGACTCGAGTTACAGTTTATGATGTCACACGCTATAACTGAGCTCTTAGCTATTTTCCTTAATCTAAAAACGCTTCTTCATCCATTTCAACTGGTAGAGACTCTAACATCTCATCTTGTAGTTGGTAATATGCGCCTTCATATTCCTGAATTTCCATAACGACTCCGGATCTTTGATTAAGGTGTAGGGTAAAGAGGCATGTCATCAAAAGTGTGACATTTAGCCTTTTTTCAAAAATATGCCAAATATGCATAGTTCTTAATTCGGAGTATAACAGTTTGCTGGCACCACTTACAGAAAACTTTCATTATTATTCTAATAAAACAGCAAAAACCACCTAAACCCCCCTAAAAACCGTCAACAACGGTTTGTGCAAGTGAAAGACTTTCAGTTTAATATTCACATTAACGCTTAACAGCCTACTTTTAGCGCTTAAATATTATACTAACCATTCCGTTTTTCGCACTTTATCTCCCCCCATTAGGTTATAAATAGGCTTATTTAGCACAAAACTGGCATAAAAAAGGCCAAACATCTTGTTTGGCCTATCGCGTCTTTCTAAAAGCTAGCGCATCTAAAAGCTATGACATCTAAAAACTAAACCTTATAAAAGCTAGCACCCGGCTTGCTTACGGTACCTAAGCACTTTTAACGCTTTATTAGGATCGACATCTTCAAACACTGTAGGGTTAGCCAGTTGCTCACAAAAAACCAAGCTTGGGCTGTACTCCTCAACCTGCTGCATTAAGAAATCAATACTCAATTCTGGCGCATTAAGGCACAGTAACATATCACCATCATCGGTTAATAACTCAGGCAAACGTTTTAGCAATCGAGCATAATCTTTGGTCGCCACAAAACTGCCCTTTTGATTACTTGGAGGATCAGCAACGATTACCTCATAAGGCCCAAGCTTGGTTAACTTACCCCAAGACTTAAAAATGTCATGACCTAAAAAACGCGCCCCGGCTTTAAAATCATTCAAAATGTGATTTTGCTTACCGATAGATAAAGCACCTTTACTCATATCGATATTAACCACTTCATCGGCTTTACCTTGCAAAGCGGCCACCGAGAAGCCACAAGTATAAGCAAATAGGTTTAGCACTTTTTTATGTGCACTATTCTCACGTACCCATTGGCGACCATTTGCCATATCCAAAAACAAACCATGGTTCTGGCCACGTAATAGATGCACTTGAAAACACGCGCCATTTTCAGTGACGATATGTTTTTCAGGCACTTCACCTTGAATGATTTCAGTATGAGTCTCACCACCACGGCGATATTGAAACACTAAGTTTAATGGCTCATTCCCTTTAACGGCTTGCCAACGTTGCTCTATTGCTTCGCACAACGTCTCAAGCTCACTTGGCTCTAAGCCTTTAAAGCTAGTTAATAGCAATACTGGCGAAAACCAATCCAAACATAAGTGTTCACAACCCGGGAAACGCCCACCACGCCCGTGAAATAAACGCGTAACATCTTCAGGAAACTCTACTTGTTGTACTGCTTCAATAAATAACTGCATCAAACTCACTTTTCACTATTTTTTAACTGATTACTGTCTTGCTGCTCGCTCGCTGCTGCAGATTGCTCTACGTCAGACTGCGCTAGCGATGTATTCTCTAATGCTGCGGTCGCGCTAACTTTGGCTTCTTGTAATTGCTCCTCAGACACATCATCACCTAGCAGCACCGCCAACCAACGTCCGCCAGAGCTAGACTCAAGGGCGATTTTCACGATCATGGTCAAAGGTACAGATAACAACATGCCCACAGAGCCTAATAACCAGCCCCAGAAAATTAACGACAGGAACACCACCAATGTCGATAAGCCTAAACCTTTACCCATGTATCTTGGCTCAACGGCGTTGCCCATAACCGTATTGGTACCAAGGTAAAGTAATGCCACACCACCTGCAGCCCCTGGGCCTAATTGAATGAAGGCTAATAGCACCGACGGAATAGCTGCAATGATAGAACCGATATTGGGAATATAGTTAAACAAAAACGCAATCACGCCCCATAACAATGCGTAATCGACACCAATAAAGTACAAACCAACACCAATGATTAAGCCCGTTGCTAAACTGACTAATGTCTTGATCACCATGTACTGGTTTACAGAATGTAAGAAACGGTCCACCTGCTTTAAGCGCATATCTGGATCGTCTAGTGCAAGGTGCATTTTGGTTGAAAAACCGTTCGACTCAAACAACATGAATACCACGGTCAAAATAATCAAAAACAGGTTAGCCATCACACTACCTACACCTGACAACATATTTGTTGTCATCGATAGTGCAACCCCTGGGTCGAAATAAGCCAAAATCTGTTCTTTGGAAATTTGAATATTAAACGCCGCTAGCTTTTCTACAATCCAAGAAAACTGATCGATTAATTGGTCACGATAAAAAGGTAACTGTTTGGAGAATTCATTAATTGAAGTGCCAACCACTGAGGCCAACCACAAGCCCATTAACACAATAAACACCATCAACAGCAGTACAGCTAAACCGCGTGGTGTACGATGACGTGTCATCCAACTGATCATCGGATTACAGATCACCGCAATAAATACTGATAATACAAACGGCACAACAATAGGGCTAGCTGCTTTAATACCTGCCAAAATGACCACAATAAATGCGGAAATGGCGAAGCCTTTAAAAGCGACCCCTTGATTCTCGAATCGAGTCATTACAATAAAGTCCTTCTTGATTCACTATAATATTGATAGGGTTATATAAACTGCTTCTAACATGAACTACAACAGGGACATCGTTTTTTATGAAACCAGAAATCGCCGTGATCCGCATTAAGAACCTAAGGTTACGTACTTACATTGGCATTAAAGAAGACGAAATTCAAAATAAGCAAGATGTCACCATTAATACTGTTATTCATTACTGTGCAGATAAAGCCAGAAACAGTGACAATATGGATGATGCTCTGAATTATCGCACGATTACGAAAAAGATCATTGCTTTAGTTGAAAACAACCGTTTTTCTTTACTGGAAAACTTAACCAGCCAAGTGCTGAGTATTGCCAGTGAGCATGATTGGGTCGACTTTGCTAAAGTAGAAATCGATAAGCCCCATGCATTACGTTTTGCCGATTCAGTGTCGCTAGAGCTGTGTTATCAAAAACAGTCGATCCAATAGGTCAGCCATAGCGTACTGATAATCATCTATTTTATAACCTCTGAGTTTGAGCCTATGAACATATTAATAACTGGCGCCAGCGGATTTATTGGTACGCAACTGGTTAACGCCTTAAAAGACAGCCATCAACTAACGATTTTAAGCCGCTCAGTTGAGGCTGCCAAAAAACGATTGGGCGCCTCACACCAGTACCTAGCGTCAATAGATCTGCTCACTCACCTCAATGACTTTGACGCCGTTATCAATTTAGCCGGCGAGCCCATTGCTGGAAAACGCTGGAGCGATAGCCAAAAGCAAGCTATTTGCCAAAGCCGCTGGGACCTTACCAGCAAACTAAGCAGCTTAATCAAACAAAGTGACACACCACCGCACACATTTGTTAGCGCCTCAGCCATTGGTTATTACGGTGACCAAAAGCTACAACCTATCGATGAGAGCTTTGAAGTTAGCCAACAGACCCAAGCAGAATTTACCCACAAAGTCTGCCGCCGTTGGGAAGATGAAGCCTTAAAAGCCCAAAGCGAGCAAACACGGGTGTGTATTGTCCGCATCGGGTTAGTATTAGGTCGCCACGGCGGCGCACTCGCCAAAATGTTACCGGCATTTAAATTGGGTCTCGGCGGCCCTATTGGTAACGGGCAACAGGGAATGAGCTGGATCCATCAGGCAGATCTTATCGCGCTTATCAGCCATTTGACCCTTGATGCTGACTGCGAAGGTGTTTATAACGGCACAGCGCCCAACCCTGTCAGCAATAAAGCCTTTACTCAGGCACTTGGCAAAGCCGTCAATCGCCCAGCTTGTATTCCCGCGCCGACATTTGCGTTAAAGCTTGCTTTAGGTGAGATGTCGACGCTATTAATTGAAGGCCAATACGTTACACCTAGGCGTGCATTAGCGTCGGGCTTTGAGTTTACCTATTCAGAGTTAGCGCCAGCATTAGCTGACATAGTAGCTAACTGATGTTTGATTAGCTCAATCACTAAGCTTAATCTACAGATAGTGACTAATTAGAAAGATGACTAAAACAAAAAGGATAACGCCCAGCGTTATCCTTTTTTGATTAGTGCTCAATTTGTTATGGGTAACTAATGCCCTTTAAGCAGCTCGCCACATGACTTGCTCAGTAGTTGTCTACAGCGCCAAATACCTAAAGTCGCCACAACTAATCCACCACAAAGCGGCGCAATCCCCCACCAAGGCCAATGCATATACACGTTTAACTCAAACACCTGCGTTTTAAGTAGGTAAAGCGTAAACTCGGCAACGATTACCGCCAAAATGCCGGCAATGGTACCAAGTAGCGCAAATTCAAGCCCTGTTGCTGCTCGCAGCAACCAGCCAGAGGCACCAAAGGTACGCAATACCGCCAACTCTCGCTGCCTTGTTGCCATACCTGCTTCAGTTTGTGCAATCATCACTAAGGCACTTGCTAGTAACACCAACACGAGTACCAATGACAGAGACAAAGAGACCTGATCAATAATCTGCCTAAGCTGACTCACCATAGCGCCAACATCAATAATCGATACCGTTGGGAACTGTTTGATTAACTCTAAAATCAATCCTCGCTGCGAGTCATCAAGATGAAAGCTCGACATAGAAGTATAAGCAAACGGCGCTAATGCTTCTTGAGTAAAGATCATAAAGAAGTTGGGTTGTAGTGTTTCCCAATGCACCGCACGAATGCTGGCAACATTTACCGTCAGGCTTTGGTTATCTATGGTGTAAGTTAATTTATCACCCAAAGATAAATCCAAGCGCTCAGCCACGCCCGACTCAACCGACACGTCATACTTGTCTTTATTAAACTCACCTTCTAACAAATCGTTATTGGGTGGCATAGTGTCGCGGTAAGTGAGGTTTAACTCGCGCGAGATCCCCACTCTGCCCTCTACCCCCTCTTGCTGCTGATCTCGCGAAATTAACACCTCTCCGTTAATTGCCGTCAATCGTCCACGAATAACAGGGTAAATAATTGGTGCAGATTGTAGATGTGGCGCTAAAAACTCACTAATTGGCTGAGTTTCTTCTGGCGCAATATTGACTAAGAAATAGTTTGGCGAGTTTTCCGGTAACTGTTTTTGCCACTCATTGAGTAAGTCTTGTCTAAGAGCAAAAATAGTCAGTAGCAACACCAACGCGCTACTAAAGCCCACCAGCTGCACCGCATTTTGTTTGGCGCGGCGTCTAAGCCCCGCCAATGCTAACTGCAATGGATTGGTGGTTTTCATCCCCACACTGTGGCCAAGACGGATCATAAAGAAGCCAAGCACACTTAATAGTACGCCTAACAAAAGAACCGCTGCGACTACAGTTAAGGTTAATGCAAGGCTTTGCGAGTACAGATAACCCAATAGCGCCATCGCCCCTAAGCTCAGCACTAAGTGCAGCCACATTCCTAGCTGTATGCCTTCAAGCTGTCTTTGCAATACCCGTAATGGCGGAATAGCTAATAAGCGCATGAGTGGATAAGCCGAAAACATAAATGCACTAATAAAGCCCGTGCCTAAGCCCAGCATAATCGGCCGCATCATTGGCGGCGTATAAGCAGCAATTTCTGCCGGTAAAAATGCAGTAATGCCCCTATCTAAGGCAAAGCCACCAATAAGCCCGAGTACCACACCAACGGCGGTCACTAACAATAAGTGCATACCAAATAGCACGCGGATCTGTTTTGCCGATGCGCCAAAGGTTTTAAGCATGGCGACCACATCATAATGACGCTGACAGTAACGCTGCGCCGCAATGCCGATTGCCGCGCAAGCAAGTGCAATACCTAATAAGCTTGCCAGCAATAAGAAACGCTCCGCGCGCTTTACCGCTTCCGCAATAGGTGAATCACCAGACTGCACATCTACCCAGCGCTGACTGGTATTCAGTAACGGCTTAGCTTTTGCTTCAAATGCATTTAACGCGGTCGCATCACCTGCAAACTGATAACGGTAAGTCACCCGGCTGCCAGGTTGAATCACTTCAGTTTTAGCCACATCCTCAATGCGCATCAACACAACCGGCGATGAGGCAAACGGATTAAAACCAGCATCCGGCAAACGAATAATCTCTTTCGATAAGCCAAATTTGGCGTTACCTAGCTCAATTTGCTCTGGGTAACCTAACAAGCCACCTAAACGAGTTTCAAACCAAATGTTATTCGCACTAGGTAAGCCTTCGGCTTTACCCGTGCTAAGCTCAATATCGCCTTTTAACGGATAGCCTTGTTCAACCGCTCTGACCGTCACCAACTGAAACGCATCACCGGCATAAAGCATCGAATTAAACTGCATGCTACTGACACGAGACAAGCCGTTATCATCGGCTAACTGCAGCACCTTGGGGTCTATTGCATTGGGTGAATCAATGATGCGATCGGCAGCAATAAACTTAGAGGCTTGGCCGTTAATTGCCAGCTGCAAACGCTCACTTACACTGGCAAGGCCGGTAACCGACAGCACGGCTAAGGTTATCGCCAAAATAATCAACACCAGTTGGCCTTGCGATAACTCCCTTTTAAACAATCTCCACGCTAAACTTAACTCCATGCGCGCGCCTCGCCCGTTACCTCATCATTTTCCTCAGTCTTCTGCTCTACATCTCGCGCAGCCGTTTTTTCACTTAAGCAGCCCGAGTCCATAATAAATTGTCGCTGACAGCGGCTCGCAAGCTCCATATCGTGGGTGACCAGCACTAAGGTAGTGTCACTTTCACGGTTGAGTTCAAACAGCATATCGGCAATTTTATCGCTATTGGCTGAATCAAGGTTACCTGTCGGCTCATCGGCAAATAATACTTTAGGTTCGCAAATAAACGCCCTGGCAATCGCCACACGTTGTTGCTCACCACCAGACAGTTGATTAGGAAAGTGGGTTAAACGATGACTCAGCCCCACTCGTTCGAGCATAGCTTGGGCTTTGTCTTTCGCTTTAGCCATCCCGGCGAGTTCTGCTGGCAGCATCACGTTTTCAAGGGCGTTTAAGGTGTCAACCAACATAAAAGATTGAAAGATAAAGCTGACTTTTTGCTTGCGCAGGGAGGCTTTAGCTTCTTCATTGAGTGTTTCAAGTGCAACACCGTCAAGTTTGATTGAACCGCTGCTTGGCGAGTCAAGAGCTGCTAACAAACCTAATAACGTTGACTTACCTGAACCCGATGGTCCGAGGATCGCCACACTCTCTCCCTGCTTGACATCCATATTAATGCCGTTGAGGATAGTCAGTTCTCCCTCTTGAGTAACAACTGATTTAACTAGGTGGCTTACGGTAATGGCGCTATTTTCAGACATAGAATCCTTCTTCAACGTTAAAAACCGACTTCGCGGTTTGGTCTTATTATTGGTTTTCAGCAGTTTTGGGCTGAGTGCTACCCCTATATTAATCCTAGGTGATAGCCTAAGTGCAAGTTATGGCATGCCCGAAAATCAAGGCTGGGTACAATTACTACGTGAGAAAATGCCAAATAGCTCAATCATTAATGGCTCAGTTAGCGGCGAAACATCGGCCGGCGGATTACGCAGACTGCCCGCCCTGCTTGAATCTGCTCAGCCCAAAATATTATTGATAGAACTTGGCGGAAACGATGGACTTCGCGGATTCCCACCAAAACAATTGAAAAACAATCTTACAAAAATCATTGAGCTAGCTAAAGCACAACAGGTAAAAGTGTTATTAAGTGAGATTATGGTGCCACCTAATTACGGTCCAAGATACGCGTCACAGATTAATACGGTATATAAAGATTTAGCAACTGAACATGACATCACCTTGATGCCATTTTTTATGGAGCAAATTGTCATCGACCCATCATTAATGCAACGAGATGGCATTCACCCAAATCAAAAGGCGCAGATAATAATTGCCGAGTTTATGTTGCCATGGTTTGAGCAGGCTTTATAATCGCCGCTTAAATCATTGTACCGTTGTTTAATACTCAAACCTTGAATAGCATATTTACACCTTAATTAAAGCTGACCGGCTAAAAATAAAGTCAGCCAAAGGAGTCGCTTTTCAAGGGAAGCTTAATGGAATACCACATGCGCTATACACTTATCGCTGCGACCTGTCTCGCAGCCGTTTATTCTGGTTCTGCTATGTCAGCAGAAGCGGTTATCACGACACCAGCCACCTCTCAACAAGCACTTACGCCAGCCGATCTATATCCGCCAGCGGATGCTAAGTACGATTGGCTGCAACTCACTTCACTTGAGCTATTAAAGGGCGAAATTAAAAACCTTTATGATGACAAGTTAGAGTTTGAAAGTGATGAGCTCGATACTGTCTATATCGACTGGGAAGACGTTAAAGTGCTGCAAAGTAGTGGCATTGTGAGTATTGGCTTTACCGATCTAAGCACTAAAACGGGCCGTTTACTGGTTGAAAATGGCAAGTCGTACATTAATGGCGAAGAGTTTGATAACACGCAAATCATGACCATTATTGCTGGCGACCAATCAGAAGCTAATTACTGGTCAAGCAAGATCACCTTAGGTGCAAACTTTCGCAGCGGTAATACCGACCAAATCGATTACAGCGCATTAGCTAAGACGATTCGCCGTACCACTGAATCACGTTTTAACCTTGATTACATCGGTAATTACTCTAAGACTGACGGTGATAGCCGCATTAACAATCATCGTATCAATACTAACTTTGACTGGTTTATCTCAAAGCAGTTCTATGTGCGACCTATCTTTGCTGAGATCTACAAAGATCCATTCTCAAACATTGAGTATCGAGCGACAGTCGGTTCGGGTTTGGGTTACAACATCATTGATAACTCAAAAACAGAATGGAGCATCAGTGGTGGTCCGGCTTATACCTATACAAGATTCGATGAAGTAGCCGCTGGCGAAGAAACCGATGATGGCAGTGCTGCTATGGTCATTGAAACGGCTTTTGACACTGAAATTACCAGTGACATCGATTTCAATACGCTATACCGCGTGCAATACGGTAATGAACAGTCTGGTGGATATACTCACCATGCTATTGCCACATTAGAGATTGAATTAACCAGCATGTTTGACCTTGATCTGTCATTCGTTTGGGATCACATCAATAACCCACAGGCTGATGCCAGCGGATTGATCCCAGAGCAAGATGACTATCAATTTATTATTGGTTTCGGTATCGATATCTAAGCATGACTCGCTATGTAAATAGCGACTGCCACGCGTTAAAATAAAATCCCTGCCCTAATCGGTGGGGATTTTTTATAACTCATCGTTTTAGCTATTTGCTTTATCCCCTCCTATTTCCGCCCACGCCTTTTCGAGCAAAGCGCGATACCGTCATACCGCCGCTAAAATAACCTCACTTTTTATCAGACATAGCGAATCAATACAGGCGTTTGAAACTTATCGAGTTCAAATTAAATTTCAATACTTAAACCCAATCACCTCGTTTAAACCTCCACACAAACACTCAAGACAACAACTTGTTAAATAATTGTTGTCCACATTTCACATTGCTTATCTTGTACGCCAGTGCAATCTAGGAGTCGCATAATAAAAATAATTTTGGAGACGCTATGCTCAACAAGAAACCGACTTGGCTAATGCCAACTTTGATTGCCAGCGCTGTTGCAATAAGCTTGGGGGCTTGTTCATCAGACGATGATAAATCAGTAGTAGACGATACGCCCGCAGTGGTAGTGCCAGATCCACAACCTGAGAACAACTTTCCCGAAGGCGCCATTATGGTTGAAGAAGGTGACAACCTCACTATGCGCATTCAAGAAGCACTCATTAATGCCCAAAGTGGTGATGTCATCGTGTTGCCTAAAGGTAACTTTGAAATCGAATCAACACTGCTATTTGACGGCGATGTTGACGGCGATGGCAGCTACGCTAAAAACGTCACCATTATGGGTTATGGCATGGATGAGACTGTTTTAGACTTCTCAAATGCCAACTCAGGCGATGGTATTTTTGTGCAAAATGCCATGAACATTATTATTCAAGACTTGTCGGTTAACGAAGCGAAAAACAACGGCATCAAACTTAAAAACACCAATGGTATTATCCTGCGCCGCCTAGCAACAGTTTGGGAAGGTGAGCTTGACGAAGGCAATGGTGCTTACGGACTATATCCTGTTGAATGTGAAAACATTCTCATTGAAGATACCTATGTTCGTGGTAGTGCCGATGCCGGTATTTATGTGGGTCAGTCAGAGTACATTGTCGTGCGCCGCAATATCGCCAAAGAGAACGTGGCTGGTATTGAGATTGAAAACTCAAAATACGCCGATGTATATGACAACGAGGCCATGGGCAATACTGGTGGTATCTTAGTGTTTGACTTACCTATCGGTAACCATAGATACGGCTCAAGCGTGCGTATTTTCAATAACAAAATTTACGACAACAACACTAAAAACTTTGCTAATGCATCCGCCAACCCTGCAGGCGTACACATTGTGCCACCGGGTACAGGTATGATTATCCTGTCTACCGACGATGTGGAGATCTTTAATAATGAGATCACTAATCACGATACTATGGCTGTCACTATTTCGAGCTTCTTTATTGCTGAGCCTGATATTTCAGCTTTTGTGGCTAACTATGGTCAACCAGGACAACCCATTGCAGATGGCTGGCGCCCAACGCCGCGCAATATTTATATGCACGGCAACAAAATTGAAGGCTATGGCCAAAAGCCTAATGGTTACCTAATTGATGACATCATTAAAGGTTACCTATTTACCCACGGGCAGTTCCCGGGCGTGTTATACGATGGTCTTGGAGAACTGTTATCAAATAATGGCACCGCGGCATATTTAGGCTTGCAAGAACTGCCATTTGCAGCAGACGGCAGTGACAATATCTGTGCAACTGACAATGGTGATGTGTCATTTGGTCGCCTATATGCCAATGATAATACCGATACCAATAGCCCAGAATTCCTGCTTGAAAAAACCCAGGCCGATATCATGAACTGTCAACAAGTCAGCTTGCCAGTGCATACTGTCACCTTTGGCGATCAGATCTTTGGTTGTGGTGTCGATGATGACACAGCAGGTTGTGACGGCGGTAACCTAGTCGGTGGCGGTGGCACCATTGGCGAAGGTGAAGGTGGTCTTGAGGGCGATGGCGATTTAAGCTTGTGTAAGGCTGAAGGTTCAAATGCCTCTTGGGATGCGCTGCTTAAAGCAAACTGTCCTAACTTGTCTGACTACAACCTGTTTGCAGACATGAAAGATCCAACCAATGCCCCTCACTCTGGTGGACTGCCTTATGACTTAAATACGCCGTTATTTACTGACTACTCGAGTAAATATCGTTATGTATTTGTGCCTGAAGGCACTAAAGCGGATTACTCTGCAACCGAATCAATGGACTTCCCAGTCGGCACTGTCATCGTTAAATCATTTGCTTTGCCAATGGACACCAGTCAACGCAGCCTTGCTAATGAAGACCTGATTGAAACGCGTTTGCTTATCAACCGTGAAACAGGCTGGACTGCCCTACCTTATGTCTGGAACGCAGAAAAGTCTGATGCGGTTCTAGCCAAAGCCGGTGCTATTCAAGCCAAGAGTGTAATGCACAATGGCGATGACTTTGCCTTTGATTATGTCGTGCCAAGCATGAACCAATGTAAACAGTGCCACCAGTATAAACCTGACGCTGACAGCCCAGCCAAATTTGTGCCTATTGGCCCTAAAGCGCGCAATCTTAATAAAGATTACGCCTATAGCGACGGTAGCATGAATCAGTTATTAAAGTGGCAAGCAGCGGGTATTTTACAAGGTGTACCTGATGTAACCAGCATAGATACGGTTCCAGCATACAATGACGGCGATGAAACCAGTATTGCAGAGCTTTCAGACACAGAGCTAATGAACGCAGCCAAAGGTTATTTAGACATTAACTGTGCTCACTGTCACCGCCCAGAAGGTAACGCGTCTAACACTGGCTTAAAGCTTGAATACTGGCGCTCATATGCTGAAGATGCCGGTCTTTCACACGGTACCTGTAAGTCACCTGTGGCTTATGGTGGCGGTTCACTCGGATTTGATATCGTACCGGGTAAGCCAGAGGAGTCGATTCTGCACTTTAGAATGGAATCTAACGACCCGGGTGACAGAATGCCAGAGATCGGTCGAAGCTTATCTCACGCTGAAGGTGTTGCACTCATTAATGAGTGGATCAAACGTCTACCTGAAGCAAGCTGCTCTAACTAATAGCGGATTCTTTTAATCGCTATATCGACCTAAGGCCGGCACATGCCGGCCTTTTTTAACCCTAAAACACCAAAAATAGGGAAAAACCCATGCGCACAGTTTTGTTCATTATTGCAATTTATCTATTAGTCGGCTGCGGTGGCTCCGATGAGCAAGCACAAACAACACCTGATAACCAAGCGCCGGCGGTTACCCCAAATCCTACTCCGGATCCCCCCTCGCCAGATCCATCCTCAAGTTGTGAGGCCACCACCACTGAAGTTAATTGGGATGCACTGATGAATGAAGATTGTCAGTCTTTAGCGCAATATGGACTGTTTATCGACCCTTCTATTCCCACCAGCTCGCCAACATCCCCGGGGTTAAGCTACCAACTCTCAACAGCGTTATTTTCAAACTATGCCAGTAAACACCGCTTTATATTTATCCCCACAAACCAAACCATCGCCTTTGATGCCACAGATACATTCAACATGCCTGTGGGCACAGATACATTCAACATGCCTGTGGGCACAGTATTGGTAAAAACCTTCTCCCTGCCCTTTGATACTCAAGTGAGCGGCGCGAATAATGAAGTATTAATTGAAACTCGCCTGCTCATTCATCGAGACACCGGCTGGACGACATTGCCCTATATCTGGCAAGACGGAGAAGCAAGTCTGCAAGTCGCTGGCAAAGATATCCCCCATACACTTAACCATAAAGGCCAAAGCCAACCGTTTGATTATCATGTTCCTAGCCGCGCTGAATGTAAGTTATGCCACCAAACCAGTGGCGATAGCAGTCAAATTGAGCCCATCGGCTTAAAGGCACATTTGCTCAATAGAGACGTTAGCCATCAAGGTAGTCAAATCAACCAGTTGCAACTATGGCAACAGCAAGGATTGCTGCAAGGTTTGCCACAGCTTAATCAAGTCGGTAAAACCTACGATATTTTTGATGACTCGGCGCCGCTTACCGCCAGAGCAAAAGGCTATTTAGATGTGAACTGCGCCCATTGCCATAACCCCCAAGGTTTTGCCAGTATCTCAGGCTTAAGGCTTGGATTTTATGTCGACCACACCAGCTTTGAATACGGGATTTGTAAACAGCCTCCCGGCTGGGATGGCGGCGAACGCGGCTTATCTTACGATATTATTCCTGGCGACGGTGATCATTCGATTTTGGTGTACAGACAAGAATTGAACAACGCCAAAGACAGAATGCCGCCCATTGGTCGCAGTATTGCCCATAGCGATGCAGTCGCGCTGATAGAAAAGTGGATTGACCAAATGGAGCCGGCATTAGGTAATTGTCAGCAGTAATAGATTGTATTCAAGAAACCGTAACCAAATAGCGCAGGTCATTGATGAGGCATACTTGATGCTTATCGTAAACTTTATGCCCAGTATTTATGGCAATGACTTTCAGAAATTAAAGGACGATTTAATCGATGAAAATGACCTGGCGGGTGACCAATCCAATGTTTAAAGCTCTGCCGGAAATGGCTAACCTCACCAAAGCCCATCAGATCAGAAATCGCCTCGATTGAATAATCGCTGGTTAAAATCAAATCAATCGCCATTTGACAGCGAACTTGGTCAACCAACTTTTGATAACTGGTATTCGCATTGGCGAGTTTTCGCCTCAGAGTTCTAGCGCTAATATTTTGCTTTTCAGCCATCGCTTCCATACTTGGTAACTCAGGAGCTTGTAGCCTAAGCTGGTTAAGCACTTCTGAAATATAAGACTGTTCGCTATCAAGCCTGCCAGTATCTATCTGCTGTTCAAATTGATAAGTTATGGGTAAAGCAAGATAGTCATGGCTAATTGACCATTCAAAAAATCCACAAGTAAACTGCACTTCAGTGCCTGTTTTCATCGCTAAAAACTCAGCGTTTCTAACTGGCTCCGCAAGAGAAATATGGTTTAATTGAATCGCTTTACCTGTTAGCTCGTTGGCGAAAGCTAATAAAGAACAAATACTGTGTTGAAACTGACAACTGTAGCGTTCTGTATCGACTTTATTAGTATTTAGCCAACGTACATGTAAATTGCCATCATCATTTCTGAGTAACGTGTCGGAGAAACTACCAACAAGTTCTGGATGAGAAATAGCAAACTGTAAACAGTCGCCTAATGTGGCAAACGTCGCCAAATAAGGCTGCAACACATCAAGTTCAACTACCCGATAACAGCTAGCTGCCTTTGCAGCCACTTCTGGGTCTTGGCTCAAATGGCGGATAAAACTCATGGCATAATCGACCTGCCACACATAAACAAATTCACTGAGCTGCAGTTCAGTTTCTCCAATACCAATATCGCTATAGAGCTTCTCAACCTGCTCAGTCGCATAATTTCGCGCTAAATAGTTAACTAAATTTTTTAGCTCATAGGAAGGATACGATTGGTCCCCTACTCTCATATTTGGCTTATAGCTACAGGCTTGTTGCATTGCACTCAATAACTGATGAACGGTAATAATATTTTTAGCGGATCTAAATAAGAATTAATAGCCTTTTATTAATTTAAGCTTAAAAATTATTGTTACCTTGGAATGAAGGTTGGTTGCATTTTTTGATCGGTGTTACGGGGAAGCGAGTCTAAACTTGCCAAGTTAATGGTATTAATCGCCTACAGCGGGTGATGTGCAGATACTGCAGCCAGACGCAGCACTCGATAATTGGCGCACTCTAGGCGCAGAATTGTTTTATTTCTTAGTTAAAAATATCCCAAAGTGAGTTAGCCTGCGAATGAAGGCTGATTTACCTTTTGTTTTACTCGGTGTTAAATGGTTGTGAGTATTAAATCGATGCTCTTGAGTTATCAATCGCCTGCAGCGAATGATGGACAGGACGTTCGAATGTCGTGATCACATGGTCAATGATGTTCCCTACATCATAATGACATTTACCATATCCCTATGGACCAGATGTGAATGAACGACCTTATGTGCAGACGCTGCCGTGACACGCTGCATTTCTTTGTGAAAGACAGGGTCCCAGGTAGCTCGGCCATGACGAATAGCATACTTGCTAAAAAGCCAGTTCGGCATCCTGCCTCTCGTTCGAAAGCTTGATAACTGAGTTATCTCTCACCAGATCATGGACGGTCACGTCCGTATCTACAAGGGGTAATTTGTGTACTCATTTGCTAAGATGGTTGGTTTCTAAATTAGAAATGCCTCAAAATTAGCTAGCGAGAGAAATTTTCGCACCGGAGAACTGCAATAGCACCTTATATTTCCTAAAGTCTTGGGCACTCAGATCTGACTTTAAAGTACTAGATAGATAAACAGTTATAATTGTACGTTGATGACTTGTGAGTAAAGTGAGCAAAAATCGAGTAATTTATGCTCGATAAACTTCTGGTTTTTTGATAATTTATTCAATTAACCATTATTGGTAAAAGATTGTAGAGATCTCTACATCAAGTTGCTGCTAAGTTGGATTTTAGCCGGAAGATTATTGAGCAGCTAGATAATATGCTGTTATACGTTTCTAGGCTATGGAGTAATCTTAAATGGATTTTGATAAAAACAAATACAAAATATGGAAGTTACCTCATCCAATGTTATTACACTGGATATTAAATCCGGGGTTAGCTTTTAACGAACTAATCCTTGGTCAACGCATACCAAAAATAACATTGATAGACAAAACTAGCGATGCTCCGCTAATGGAAAGGCAATATGTTCCTTGCCCTCATTGCAACACAATTCATAACGGTTCATTGTGGGCTAAACAAAGAGGGTTTAAAAATTGGTTTGGTTTATTCTGCCCTAATTGTGAAAACATTATTCCGTGTATTTGGAACCTGACTAGCCTTGTTTTATTAGCTGTTACTTTTCCTCTTTGGGGTTGGTTTCGTCGTCCTTTAAAGTCAAAGTGGCGTAATTTTAAAAAGAATCAATTCCTTAAAAATAAAGATTTAGAACCAATAACAGCTAAAAATACTTCTTGGTTAAAAATGGGGCTTATTTATGGTACATTAATGTTTTGTTTTATGTCATTACCTAAAATCATCAGTGGTGATGTAACGTCAAAATATATAGTTACTCAAATTCTAATTTTCCTAGTTGCAGGATTGTCTTTTGGTGGCGCAATGAAGTTGTTTATAGGTCGTAGAAAAATCGTATAACAAGCTAATAAATAAGGACTAAAAACAGTTTACTGTTTCGTTCCTCAACATTTTAGCAAACTATTTTAGCCCATTATTAAGTCGTTACCGTATATCGACTTTTCATACTTCCCCTAATGAGAGTCATCACTTTAAGAGCTTTGAATCTAAATGATTCCTGTCCAATAATCAGTTATGGAGCAGGTCGAGTAAACGAGTTAATTTAGCAACGCTAAATAACACTCATAAAAAAACCTGCACTAGGCAGGTCTTTTTATTGTAAAACTAACTTGCTGAAACCTGTTCTTTAAAACCAGCTCTCTAAAAAAGCTTTATTATTTAAGCGGCTGGTTTTTCTCTGCGAATTTATTGAAAATCGCATTGAAAGACAAAGATGCGCCATGGGCAATTTTGTCTGATAGCTTTTTCTTAAGCTGGTAGCTCACTTTAATAACTGTGCGCTCATTGGCAAGTTTCATGATGACATCATCACTTGTTGAGATCTCATCGACTAAACCTAATTCAATCGCCTGTTGACCATACCAATGCTCGCCTGTTGCCACTTTTTCAAGATCTAACTCTGGACGGTATTTAGCAATGAACTCCTTAAAGAGTACATGGGTCTCTTCAAGCTCTTTTTGGAACTTTTCACGACCTTCATCAGTATTTTCACCAAAGATGGTTAAGGTACGCTTAAAGTCGCCTGCAGTATGCTGCTCGTAATCAATATCGTGCTTTTTCAGTAAACGATTAAAGTTAGGCACTTGAGCAACAACGCCAATTGAACCAACGATTGCAAATGGCGCAGAGTAAATCTTGTTGGCTACACAAGCCATCATGTAACCGCCACTGGCAGCCACTTTATCAACGCAAATGCTAAGTGGGATCTCAGCTTGTCTTAAACGGTCAAGCTGGCTAGATGCCAAGCCATAGCCATGAACCATGCCGCCGCCGCTTTCAACATTAACGATAACTTCATCGCCCTTTTCTGCAATAGCTAAAATCGCACTGATTTCTTCGCGTAGTGACGCCACTTCACCTGCGTCAATACTACCTTTAAAATCAACAACAAAAACTTTAGGCTCCGCTTCTTCAACCTTATCCTTTTGTTCTTTTTCTTTGGCTTTCTCATCAGCTTTCAATTGCTTTTCATAAGCCTTAAATGCTTTCTTAGATAACAGCTCTTCTTTCAAATCATGCTTAAGTGATTTTAAGTTATCGCTTAGATTTGTCAGTTTAAGCTCGCCTTTATCGGTCTTGTGCTTAATGGTTGAGGCAAGCACTACAATCACTACGGCCAAAATAGCCACGACGATAGTGACAGCCTTTGCCAAAAATAAACCGTACTCGTACAGAAATTCCAAAATATTCTCCAGCTTAACCAAATCTATCTCTTCAATTGCGAGCTATTCTACCAGCCTATTTAGTAATAAAACATGCCAATAAAAAACCCAGCTTTCGCTGGGTCTTTTTTTGCACAAAATTGGCTATATCAATTAACTCAACTTGCCTATGGGCAGCTTTGTAACACGCTGCTGTCTTGCACTAAGATAGTGGCTGAGCCTTTACCCGCTGTTAGGGCAAATGCGGCGACTTCTTGCTGCATTTCAACTGTCGCTTGTGCTGCCATACCATCAGTTACACCTTCAATCTCATCAGGACTAACAATTGAGCTATGGTGACCTTTGCTAAAGCGTACTGCACCAGAACCTGCTTCAGTACTGTCGATACACTTAAGACCAAGGTTAGTAATCAAAGGCTCTGTGCCTGACAGTGGGAAACCTTCAACCGTATTTGGTAATACCTGATCTGGTTTATTAGTTGCATCACCAACGACTTCGATTAAATGAACCGGTAATTGCGTATTAGCAAGTGATACTGCGTGGTTAATTGGATCCGCGCTATCAAATGCTGTTTGTACTGCAAATGCGAAAGTCGGGATAAATTCAGCGTAAACTGCTGCAACAATTGCGTTGTATTCATCACTCCCTGGCTCTGCATCATTCACATTAGCTTCGTCAACCAACGCCTGGAACGACTCAGTTGCCACTATCGTGTCAAACAATACAGGGCCAAAAGTTGGTGAACCAGCAAATGCCCCCGCTAGGCCACCAGCTGGTGCTACTAGAGAAGCTGCATTTACAACATAAGCATTCGGTAGCTCTGTTCCACTTGCTGGGTCGCGAAGACCGGTAGATGCATAGTTAGAGAATGTTGTACCAACAATACCACCTAAACTTAACCCTTGAGCACTGATTTTACTGATATCAAAAATCTGCGGCTGCTGAGCTTGTGCAAGACCTAGGTATAAACCTGTTAAGGCCGCACGCAACGCTAAATGGTCAACCGTTGCTTGGCGGAAGTTGTCACGCACCGTCAAGGTGCTAGCAATATTAACAAAGGCTAGTGGATTACCATTTTTAAAGGCATCTGGTGTACCGACAACAGCACCATAGCTAGGATCGGTTGCTGACACTTCATAAATACCATCACCGTTGGCGTCAAATGAGCGCGCACCATGCAGTGGCATATCAATTGATATAGTGGCAATACCCGATGCTGCGTAAGTACCAGCATAAGCAAGGGCCATCTCTTTACCACCACCTAGACCATGCATAGCAATGGTTGTTGGCCAGCCGTTAGTTGGTGCGGTAAATGGTAGACCTTGCTGCTGATAAAAACCGGCAAGTTTGACGGCATTAGGTAGAGTAATTTGTACGGCGACTTTCTCGTATCCCTTAATTGCAGGAATAGGATTAAACTTAGTTAGATGCTTAGTTGGATCAGCAGGTGTACCGTCGTCTAATAACCAAGTTTTTCCCGCAAGTAATGCAGGATTAGTTAGACCCGCAACAGGATCAACGCCTTGCGCCTCTGCTTGGGAGAAATAATTGGCTTGGCTTAGCGTTTGTGCTTCTAATGCTAATAACACTGAAACAGGGCTATCGCCTTGCGCTTTCCAGTGACCATTGATTAACGGATTTAAATTAGCATCTAAACAACTTGTCGATGAACAGTCGCCGTAAATAGGCACTTGAATTTCAGCAGCATAAACGTCTGCTAAATCTGAAACCACATAAGCCAAACCATCAGCAGGGGTTAAACCTGCAGCTTGAGCGACTGTGACACCCAATGGTGTTGGCATTGCCGTTAATTTAGGCGCATAAGGGTTGCCGTCTGTTGGGTCAACCATTAATAGTTTGGTGGTTTCATATACGTTAGCAACTGACTGAGTGGTAAACAGGCCTGAGTAAGTCACTTCTTCAGTGCTTGGACCACCTGCAGCAGCCATACCTTTTTCGTAGCTGTTTACTAACGTTTGTAAGAACAACTGATCAGGTGTTTCTAGTGGTTTAGTTTCAATATCAAGCTTTAATAACCCGTAAGTTGCAGATGGCGCGATAGGACGGCCAGCAGAATCTTGGATAAGTGTTGTGGTCGCATAAATATATGACTGACCGGCTTTTAAAGGCTTAAGCGGAATAATTGCCACTTTGTTACCAGAAGCTTGAGAGACGTAATCAACGCCGAATTGCAATTCATCACCCACTTTACAGGCAGATACTGAAGGTGCTCCGCTACATTCAGGATCCGATGAAAGCGCACCGCCTACGGTCGCTTCAAATACACGCACCGCACCCGGTTGCGCCACAGACGCCGCATCAATCGTTAATACTGCGCCATCGTTGTCGGTTGCTGGTGCAACGTCAATAGTAATAGGTGATGTCAGTGACCAACCATCTAATGCACCAAGCGCGATTTGCGGATCAACATAATCGCCAGACTCTTCACCAGGAATAGCTAACGTGCCATCGGTAGTACCGTTAAACAATAAATCGTTTGGTAGCGGCACAGCACCCGCTGCAGGATCAAAAACAAACACAGACTGAGGAACCAGAGGCTCAGTTTTGTCTACTAATTCGTTATAACTGTCTTCGCTACAAGCCGTGAGCCCCAATGCTGAGGTGATTGCTACGCCCAAAAAGAGTTTTTTCATCTTTTTTCCCCAAATCTTGTTGTAATAATTTTGTTTTCACTAAGAAATTGGTCACAATAGTCAACAATGTATACCAATAGGACTTATTGTTAGTCCTTAACTAAGTTCAAGTTAACGCAAAATTATTGAGTTAGCTACATTTTTGTCACATTCAACCACCAATTGAGCGGACAAAAATTAATCGTTTGTTTTAAACAGCTGTTTATCATATCAGCGATTCTAGAAGTGACGGGCGTTTGAGCTCTGAGGAAGTATTAACTCATGTTGGAATATCAAGCAGCAAAAGATTTACTCAAAGACAAGACCATTTTAGTGACCGGTGCTGGTGACGGCATAGGTAAAGCAGCAGCGATTGCTTATGCAAAACATGGCGCCACGGTGATCTTATTAGGCAAGACAGTAAAAAAACTAGAAGCAGTTTATGACCTAATTGAGCAAGCTGGTTACCCTACCCCTGCTATTGTGCCTCTCGATTTGAAAGGCGCAACCGAACAAAACTATAAAGATATGGCCGAGACTATTGAAGAACAGTTTGGCAAGCTAGATGGATTATTGCACAATGCGAGCCTTCTGGGAGTATTAGGTCCGTTTGAGCACATTACCATGAGTACAGTGAATGAAGTTATGCAGGTCAATGTTATTGCTGAAATCATGCTAACTAAGGCTATGTTGCCAATCATGCGCAAATCTCAATCAGCATCTTTACTATTTACCTCTAGCAGCGTTGGTCGCCAAGGTCGTGCTTATTGGGGCGAATATGCTATTTCAAAGTTTGCTACCGAAGGCATGATGCAATCACTGGCTCACGAATACGAAGATACTGTTATTCGTGTTAATAGCATCAACCCAGGTGCAACACGAACCGGCATGCGCGCAAATGCCTACCCTGCTGAAAATCCTCAGACACTTAAGGCACCTGATGAAATCATGGCGACTTATCTGTATCTAATGGGTGATGACTCTAAAGAAGTCAATGGTCAGCAACTGAACGCTCAGTAATCGCAATTAGCTTAATATCGAGCAATTGGTACAAAAAAGGCCGCTAGTTAGCGGCCTTTTTAATGCTTATCGATTCGTTGATGAGCGGGTTAGCAATTAGCTACGCTGACGGGTAGGCTTTGGCTTACCTGTAGCAACTTTATGCTTATGTACAGCGCGCTTAATTTTAGCACTACGTACTTTGTTACGCGCAACACTGTGCTTATCAGTGCCAAGTAATGTACGTGTTTCTTCGTCCATACCAGCTGTCTTACGAAGATAGTTTACTTCTTCGATTGGCAACTCAATCCAACCACCACGTGGTAGCGCTTTAGGTAGCTCAATCATACCGTAACGAATACGGATAAGACGGCTTACCTGAACTTCTTGAGATTCCCATAGACGACGAACTTCACGGTTACGGCCTTCAGCTAAGCTAACGTGCCACCACTTATTCATGCCTTCGCCACCAGCAGCTTTAACTTTGTCAAAGTTTGCAGGGCCGTCTTCTAACGTTACGCCCATACGTAAACGTTGAATACACGCATCAGTCACTTCACCAAATGTACGCACAGCGTATTCGCGCTCCACTTCATTTGATGGGTGCATTAAGCGGTTTGCTAATTCACCGTCAGAGGTGAATAACAATAAACCTGAAGTATTAATATCCAAACGTCCTACTGCTACCCAACGTGAATCGCGAGTTTTTGGTAGGCGGTCAAATACCGTTGGGCGTCCTTCTGGGTCTTTACGACTACAAATTTCACCCTCTGGCTTGTGGTATGCAATAACACGACAAACCACATCCTCTTCAGAACGAATTGAAACTGTACGGCCATCGATACGGATTTTTGCATCTGATTCAACGCGATCACCTAGGCTTGCAATTTCGCCGTCAACACTAACTCGACCTGCAGCAATCCATGCCTCCATCTCACGACGGGAGCCATGGCCTGCACGGGCCAAGACTTTCTGCAATTTTTCACTCATTAGTAGACTCTTCTGTTTTTTCGGTCACACTCTTTTCAGATGAAAACAGTGCAGCCAATGATTCGGGATCAGACAAAGGCGGTAGATCCGCAATAGTGTCTAAGCCGAAATAAGCTAAAAAATCGGTGGTTGTCGCATAAAGCGCTGGTCTTCCCGGCACCTCTTTATGACCCACAACTTTAATCCAATTTCTATCGTTTAAACTTTTTATAATGTGGCTGCTAATTGCCACTCCTCGCACAAACTCAATATCACCACGGGTAACAGGCTGACGATAAGCAATTACCGCCAATGTTTCCAAGGTTGCACGCGAATACTTAGGGGCTTTTTCTTGCCATAACGGCTGTAAAAATGGACTCAATTCAGCCAATGTCTGAAACCGATAGCCCCCTGCCACCTTTACTAATTGTACACCTCGATTCTCATAATCGAGCTGTAACTCTTCAATACATGCTTTGATTTTTACCCGTGACACATTAAAGTTCGACAATACAGTCTCTTTTAACGCTTTAATTGTCATAGGCTTAGCCAATACAAATAGGCTTGCTTCAATTAACTGTTTAAGCTGATCTGGATTTATCTGAGACAATCAGTACGCCCTAACATGTATTGTTGAAAATGGCTCAGCCTGTACAAGCTCAACCAACAACTCTTTAACTAGTTCCATTAACGCCAAAAAGCTCACTACTACACCACTGCGGCCCTCTTCGAAATCAAACAAAGCTTCAAAGGGTAAATAAGTCTCAGAGTTGAGCTTAGCTAAAATCTGCGCCATACGTTCACGTGTTGACAATACTTCACGTACAACATGATGACTCTCAGTGGCTTCAATGCGCTTTAATACCGAAGAAAATGCTCTCGCTATCTCTGTTAAAGAAACTTCTGGAGGCAACAACTCCGGCTTGATATTAGCAGCAGGGATTGCCTTAGCTTGAAACACATCGCGTTCCATTCTAGGCAACTCATCCAACTTCTCTTGAGCATCTTTGATCACTTCGTACGCTTTAAGCTGACGAATTAACTGTGCTCGTGGATCTTCCTCATCTTCTTCCTCAACTTCAGGTCTTGGTAGCAGTAAACGAGATTTAATCTCGGCTAAGGTTGCCGCCATAACAAGGTAATCAGCTGCAAGCTCCACTTTGGCACCTTGCAAAAGATTCACGTATTCCAAGTACTGCTGAGTAATAGAAAAAATAGGTAAATCAACAACATCAAGTTTTTGTTTACGGATTAAATAAAGCAGTAGGTCTAACGGTCCTTCAAATGATTCAAGAAAAACCTCTAATGCCTCAGGCGGAATAAACAGGTCTTTCGGCATCACCTTATAAGGCTCACCCCGAACAACGGCTAAAGGCAATTTTTGCTGAACGCCCTCCATCCGTAATACCCTCTATTTTCGCAAACGCGCGATTATACCTGTAAAACAACTGTGATTAAAGCAATAGCCGCAGTCAATTGTGGTTAACCGCGGCGTGACTGTGAAATTAGAACTTAAAGGAATGGCGTAACATCGCCCGCGCCTTCACGGATGACTTCAATGTCACCGTCTGACAGGTCGACAACTGTGGTTGGTTTTTCACCCAAATAGCCACCATGCATAATCAAATCAACTTGATGCTCTAGGATATCGCGAATATGCTCAGGATCTGACTCCGTGAAATCTTTACCTGGTAAAATCAAGCTGGTAGACATAAGCGGCTCACCTAAAGCTTCAAGTAAAGCCAATGCAATCACGTTGTCTGGTACGCGGATACCGATAGTCTTTTTCTTTGGGTTTTGTAATCTTTTAGGCACTTCTTTAGACGCTTTAAAAATAAACGTATATGGCCCTGGTGTATTTTGCTTCAACAAGCGATAAGCTTGATTATCGACTTGAGCATAGCTGGCAAGCTCTGACTGATCGCGGCACATCAACGAAAAGTTATGGTCATTTTCAATCTGTCTAATGCGCGCAATCTTGGTCATTGCATCTTTGTCGCCTATTAAGCAACCTAACGCATAACCGGAATCAGTAGGGTAAACAATTACTCCACCACTTTTAATTACATTGACAGCTTGGCTAATTAAGCGTGCTTGTGGGTTTTCCTCATGCACATAAAAAAACTGGCTCATTGTACTACCTTCCATTTATCTGACTGCCAAACCCAATCCACTCCTTGGGGTTGGAACATATTTTTACCGATCTCAATCCAGCTACCTGGAAAATGAAAATCACTGCCTAACGAGCATGTCAGGGCATTATTGATACTAAGCGAAATAAGATTATTGCGATCATCGATAGTCTGCTGTCCGAGTACAACCTCCATCGCATCGCCGCCTGCTAATTTAAATTCTCGAACTAAACGCTTAAGCCATTTAGCCGATAACTTATATCCACTTGGATGTGCTAAAACTGCCACGCCGCCAGCGTTATGAATAACCTCAACCGCACCGGCCATATCACCCCAATTATTGGGAACATAACCCGTTTTCCCACGTGCTAGATACTTCTTAAATACGTTAGCGGTTGTTGTAGCGTAACCTTTTTCAGCAAGCCAACGAGCATAATGTCCTCGGCTAATAGCCGCATCCCCCGCATAAGCTTTAGCACCTTCATAAGCGCCTTCAATTCCAGCTTTAGCTAAACGCTCACCAATCTCATGCGCTCGGGTTGATCGTAACTCACGTTGCTTATGTAAAAATGCGGCCAACTCGACATTATCGATATCCACATTTAGTGCCACAATGTGGATGTCGAAATTGTTCCAACGAGTAGAGATCTCAACGCCGTTGATTAGCTCTAATGGTGTGTCATGCTGTTGATTAAACTCATGAGCTTCTTTCAAGCCGTCTATTGTGTCGTGATCGGTAATAGCAAACATTTCAACACCTTTGCTAATGGCCCGTTCGACTAATTCTGATGGGGACAATTGACCGTCGGATGCGGTCGTATGGCTGTGTAAGTCAACCAATTTTACGTCTATATTATTTTCATCTTTCATGGCTATATGATACTTGAGTTTAGCCTTTAAAGGTGATTTTAATCCTGTTTTAAGTAATTTAATCCGCTAAAACAATGTCAAACTCCCGCAATGGCTAATACAAATCTATGTAAACAACTCAATTCGTAGAATTACTAATTAACTAATAAATTTAATTAACTCATTAATAAACATGCCTTTTACATGTGAGTTTCCATTATTGCTACTTTCATTCAATTTCTTGAAGCAGTGCAAAATATTCAATTAAATTCAATAGCTTTCTGTGCATCAGATAGCAGTACGTCATCGATGAATTATTTACTATTCGCACGCCTGAAAGACACGATATCAAGCCCCTGCTAATCTGAAGATTTACGGGGTACGCTCATGCAATTTCGTTAGTTATTGGATAAATACAACAAGATGAAAAAAACATATCTAGCATTAGTGCTGCTAAGCGCTATGCCATTGCTAGCTCATGCCGAAAAAGAAATGGCATTCGCTCCTTCTTACTTAAGTGTCGAAGGCGATAAAAAGCCTGAGTTAAAGCAGTGGCGCGACTCAAATAGCTGTAAGGGCTGTCATCCACGTCAGTGGAACGGCTGGCAAGGTTCTATGCACTCTATCGCTTTTATCGACCCAGTGTTTCAAGCTGAGTGGGCAATGGGTGAGAAAGAAACTAATGGCGCAGCCAAAAACCTTTGTGGTGGCTGTCACACAGTACTAGGTACCGTAACCCAAACTGTTGAATTTAAATCAGAGTCTGGCAAGTTTGGCGGCTTCACAACTCAAGCGATTGCTAACCAAGGCGTATCTTGTGAAGTCTGCCATAGTGTTGTCGATACTAACGCGTCACACACTGCAATGGGTGAGCATGGGAATGCTTCACTTGAAATCGCAAACGATAAAGTTAAGCGCGGCCCATTTGATGATGCAAAACCTCGCGGTCATAAGGCTGAGTATTCAGAATTACATACCAAGTCTGAGTTCTGCGCTAACTGCCATAACGTATTTAACCCAGTTCACGATAATTTTGCTCTAGAGCATACTTATGATGAATGGAAAAAGTCACCTTACGCAGCAGCTGATATCCAATGTCAAGATTGCCACATGGTACCTGTAGAAACAGCGATGCGCGTAGCTGACGAAATGTTGCCAGCTAAAAAGCTTGAAGAACATCGCCTAGGTGGTAAAGCGGCGCGCGGTGGCCCTGTTCGTAGCTTAGTGCACGACCATGGTTTTGTCGGTGGAAATGCGGTTATTGCTCCACTTTTAGGGGTTAAAAACGGCCAAGCTCACGCTGATGAAGCGGTTAAACGCCTAAAATCAGCTGCTGCACTTGATGCAAAAGTGACGGGTTCTGCAAACAATCCTGTACTTGAAGTCACCGTATTTAACCGCCGTGCGGGTCATGATTTACCAACAAGTTTGACTTTTATTCGTCAAATCTGGCTCGAAGTTATTGTACGTGACGTTAATGGAAAAGAGATTTTACGTTCAGGCTCATTAACGGCTGAGAACGCACTACCAGAGGGAACGGTTATTTTCCAAGACACCTCTGTTGATGTGCATGGAAAGCCTGAGCACAAGCCTTGGCGCGTAGCGAGCTTCTCAGTACAAAACACTATCCCAGCAAAAGGTTCAAAAACGGTTAAATATCCGTTTAAGTTACCTGCTGGCGTTACAGATTACAGCGTCGAAACCAAGCTACATTACCGCTCATTCGATCAAAGCGTTGCCGATCTATTGCTAGAAAAGAAAGTGATTGTGCCATCGGTAGAAATGGTTAGCTTAAGCCAGAATTATAAAGGCTTAACAGCATTATAATTCCTAAATCAATTTATTAGGCCCGTATTAACCGCTATAGCACTCTAATGAATTGAACGTTCTCACTAGCAGTCAGTCAATGACTGACTGCTATCATTCAACACATTAGATCCAAGCTTGGTCAGCGATATCCACGGTTAGCTCACTTGCAATGCTCCCCGTATGTGCCGTCGACTTTGGCTCTACCATTAAGAAATGAGTTTCCTCTGTGGCTTTAGGACAATGTGCTACCCCTTTTGGCACAATATACATTTCTCCAGGATTAAGCACCACTTCAGCGCCTTTCATCAGCAAAGTTAACTGCCCTTTAAATACCAAAAACAATTCATCTTCATTGTCGTGTTGATGCCAAACTAACTCGCCGCAGCCTTTTGCGATTTTGACCAGCTGCTCATTTGATTCAGCAATAATTTTTGGAGACCACAACTCTGAAAACAGGCTAAACTTCTCTTCAATATTAATTTTACTCACTCTTATCTCCCCCTTTAACTAAGCGATCTAAAACTCCACATTAATACTTTAACGCGACACAAAACCGCTTAAAAGTTGTACAGAAATTTACCTACAGGGATTGATGTCACGTAATAATGACAATGAAATAAGTAAGGGTAATAACTTAAGCTTGAACAAAAGGTCATTAAGTATTGCGCTATAGCCCCCTGCCATTTATTTACTAAAAGTCGACTCAAAAGAACCTAAATGTTTATGTAAAAATTGTTACTCAGAATAAACTTAATTTTTACAATTTTACAGCGTACCTAAAGGTAATGCGTAACCTAGCTTAAGCCGCAGGCTTGCGCTTTTTCCCCGTAAACTTGCATGCTACACTCTGTCTCACTTTCGACTTTCAAAACTGAATACAACGCTATGAAACAGTTGCTCGATTTTTTGCCTCTTGTCATTTTCTTTGTCGTCTATAAATTTTTTGATATTTATATCGCGAGTGGTGCCCTGATCGCGGCCACCGCTTTGCAACTTGTCATAAGCTACATGCTGTATAAAAAAATAGAAAAAATGCACCTGATCACTTTTGTCATGGTCACTGTATTTGGCACATTAACACTCGTTCTCCATGATGACTCTTTTATTAAATGGAAAGTCACCATTGTTTATGCGTTGTTTGCCATTGCGCTAGGGTTAAGCCAATTAATGCGCAAACCTATTTTAAAAAGTATGCTAGGCAAAGAACTCGTTGTAACCGATAAAATTTGGGCTCATGTAACTTGGTACTGGGTCGCCTTTTTTGTTGTTTGCGGCTTAGTCAATATCTACGTTGCCTTTAGCTTGTCACAAGAAACTTGGGTCAACTTTAAAGTTTTTGGTTTGACCGCTTTAACCCTTATCAATACAGTGTTAACCGTCCTCTACCTGTTTAAAAACATGTCTGAAGAAGATCGTAAGGAACTCAAATAATGTGGTACATGATTTCATCGCAAGATATCGAAAATAGCTTAGAAAAACGTTTGTCTGTTCGTGCTGACCATTTAGCTCGCCTGCAACAACTTGCAGATGAGGGGCGCTTACTCATTGCAGGTCCTCATCCAGCAACGGATAGCGAAAATCCGGGCGAAGCTGGGTTTACAGGATCATTAGTTGTCGCCGATTTTGCATCACTTGAAGATGCACAATGTTGGGCCGATGCCGATCCATATATCGCAGCAGGCGTATATGAAAGTTTAATTGTTAAGCCATACAAGCTAGTTTTACCGTAACAAAAGGATTCAACAAATGAAGATTGTTTCATTTAACATCAATGGACTGCGGGCTAGACTACATCAGCTACAGGCACTTATTGACACCCATCAGCCCGATGTTATTGGTCTACAAGAAACCAAAGTCCATGACGAAGCCTTTCCACTGACTGATGTTGAAGCTATGGGTTATCACGTACATTTCCATGGTGGCAAAGCTCACTATGGTGTCGCGATGCTGTCTAAAGCTGAACCAATTAAAATACAGAAAGGGTTTCCCACTGACGAAGAAGACGCACAGCGCCGTATGATCATGGGCACCTTTACCCAAGAAAATGGACGCACGCTTACCGTTCTTAATGGTTATTTCCCTCAGGGCGAAAATATTAGTCACGAGACTAAGTACCCAGCTAAGCGTAAGTTCTATAAAGATCTTATGCAGTACTTAAATGAACACCATAGTGCTGACGAAGATATCGCTATTATTGGTGACATCAATATCTCACCTGTTGATCTCGATATTGGTATTGGTGAGCCTAACGCCAAACGTTGGTTAAAAACGGGGAAATGTAGTTTTCAACCTGAAGAACGTGAATGGCTAAAAACCTTGATGGATTGGGGCTTAGTCGATACCTTCCGTGAACTTCACCCAACTCGCAGTGAACGTTACTCATGGTTTGACTACCGCAGCAAAGGTTTTGTTGATAACCGCGGCCTACGTATTGATGTTGTTTTAGCAACGAAATCGCTGGCTGAGCGTCTAGTTGAATCAGATGTAGATTACGATTTACGCGGTATTGAAAAACCATCAGATCATGCGCCTATTTGGAGCACATTTAGCTAACTAACTATAAAAATGCCAGCAATCATTGCTGGCATTTTTATATCAATTCAAATGAGTCTATTTATTATGACTCTTCAGCAGTAGGCTCTGCAGCCACAGCCTGAAACTTCTTGGTTAATGCTATTAACTGTCCCGTCAATAAACTCATGCTATAACCTAGCATGGCGCCAATCAGCAACGGAGGAATAATCGCCGCAACGTCGCCCCCCATAGCAAACGTAATACAGCAACCAATAAATGCCCCAGGAATAAAAGCCAGTTTTTGATAGCTAGCTTGCAAGCACATTGCTGATGTGGCAATACCGGTGAAGATATAGCCAAACAATGGTGAAACAAAGAAGCTACTGCCAAAAATAATCAACCATCCCCAAAATACGCCAGACATGTTAGTGCTCATTGCCATAAACATACCTTTAATACCTGAATGAGTCTGCGCAAAGAAAGTGCTACAGCTTAAGAAACCTATCCAAGTGACTAGGTGCAGTGCATCGGCAACACCAGCCCAAACGGCTGCAAGTAGTCCTGCTGAAATAGCTATCTGCCAACGATTTTCCATCACTCACCTCAATTACATTCACTCGCATAACAGCGAACTCGAAACAGGTGAGCTAAATTACCTTTTTTAGTTGTAAAAAAACACGATCTAAAGCCAATAATTACGCTTAAATGCCGATTAAACGCACAAAAAGACCATTTATGTAGTAAACATACCTATTTATGACTAGAGAAAAGCATACTTGAAGATAAATTAACGAAGATATAGCAGCTCGGTGAGGATAAAACATGAGATAAATTACAAAAAAGGCACTTCCCTTTGAAAAGTGCCCTTACCTAATTACTGCATATTTCTTCTAATAAGCAAAATACTAACTAAAGAGTTGATCAGCCACAAACGGGTTTTGCGCTCGCTCATCACCAAAAGTCGATAATGGGCCATGGCCAGGAATGAACTGAACGTCTTTGCCCAGAGGCCATAGTTTTTCAGTAATAGAATCGATCAGGTCTTGGTGATTAGACTGAGGGAAATCAGTGCGTCCAATTGACCCTCTAAACAATACATCGCCTACCCATGCCAACTTCATAAATTCAGAAAAGAACACAACGTGTCCAGGTGTATGCCCTGGGCAATGTAATACTTTTAACACTTGATTTCCTACAGTAACCTCATCTCCATCTTCAAGGTATTGTGTTGGCGTAAAGGCATCGCAATGCACAAATCCAAAGTGCTGACTTTGTTTGGGTAAACTATCGAGCCAATAGTCATCATCTTTGTGTGGGCCAATAATAGGAACATTTAATTGACTAGCTATGGTTGCAGCTCCACCCACATGGTCAATATGGCCATGAGTCAACAGTACTTTTTCAACAACGACATTATTTTTAGCCGCTTCTTCCAAAATACGCTCAATATTGCCACCAGGATCGACAACCGCCGCTTTCATGGTTTCAGTGCACCAAATTAAGCTACAGTTTTGCTGAAATGGGGTAACCGGTATTAACTGATACTTCATCGATAATCACCTAAGACTCTATGTTTAGCATGTATCAATAAAGATTACGTGAAGTTGAGCTATTCGACTATCTATTATTGGGAGAATTTGATCTTAGCTCTATATTATTTACGCGCATTTTAATTAAGCCTCTATCAAAAGTACGTTATTACTATGTTCAAGATTACAAACGCTGCATTCACCACAAAATTTGGTATACAATCCCAGTTATTCGTTTTGAGTGTATGCCATATAAAAGCTGAATCCCAGCTTGGCAAAGCTCAATAACAGCCCTATCAAAGTGCAATAATAAAAGGCCACTTCAATGCCCTCAGCATCCACTATACAGCTTGAGTTTTCAGGTATGATCGCTCAAAAACACCACTTTACCTTGCCTCTTGACTACAACAAGCCTGATGGTGAGCAGCTTTCTATATTCGCCCGAGAACTCACAAGCCCAGAAAACCAAGGAAAATCATTACCTTTCATTGTTTTCTTCCAAGGTGGTCCAGGTTTTGGTGCTGTACGCCCTGCAGCAAATGGCGGCTGGATTAAGCGCGCACTACAAGAGTATCGAGTTTTACTGCTTGATCAACGCGGAACAGGGCTATCTACTCCTGTTAATTTTGCAAGCCTAGCTCACCTATCAAGCGCAGAGCAAACCCAGTATTTAAGCCATTTTAGAGCTGACAATATTATTCGCGATGCAGAAGCTATTCGCCAGCAATTAACCAATAACCAAAAGTGGACAATTCTGGGACAAAGCTTTGGAGGATTTTGCGTATTAAAATACCTTAACGATGCACCCGAAGGATTAGCTGAGGCATACATTACAGGGGGGATCCCGTCACTCTCTCGTACAGCAGATGAAGTCTATCAAGCAACTTATCAACGCGTACTTACCAAGAACCAAAACTTTTTCAGTCGTTTTAGCGATGCACAACAACTCATCAAAGCACTGGCTGACCATATTGACAACAACCAAGTTTATTTAGCAACTGGTGAGCGTTTAACCGTTGAGATGCTGCAGCTTCTAGGTATTAATTTAGGTATGGAGCAAGGCCCTGAAAGCGTTTACTACCTCCTAGAGCAAGCGTTAATTAATACACCATCAGGCACTCAAGTTAATCCACTGTTTTTAGCCCATTTCTGCCAGCTACTAGATTTTAATACGAATCCGATTTTTGCCTTGCTGCATGAGTCTATCTATTGCCAACAAAATAGTTCAAATTGGGCAGCTCACCGTGTTAGACAAGCATATCCAGAGTTCAACTACAGTGATGACAAGCCTTTTCTATTTACTGGAGAAATGGTTTACCCTTGGTTCTTTGAGCAATTTGGTAACCTTAAGCCATTGCAGCAAGCCGCTGAAGATTTAGCACGAAAAAGTGATTGGCCAATACTCTATAATCTAGACACGCTTGCGAATAATCAAGTGCCTGTAACAGCGGCTATTTACAGCGAAGATATGTTTGTTGAGATGCAATATAGTCTCGAAACAGCTGCTAAAGTTGGTAATTTAAAATACTGGTTAACCTCTGAATATGAGCACAATGGTATTCGTATGGACGGTGAACATATTCTGGATAGATTAATTGCAATTAATCGTGGGGAAAAGCTGCGTTAATTAATAAACCCTTAAGCTTTATGGGACATTATGTAATCTGTTCCTCACCTGTATCACCTTCGCAAGCCTCCACCAAGGCTTGCTTTTTTTTGCCTTGAATTTACCGACCAATGACTAAGGCCATTAATAGCCTTAACCTCATTCAATGCAAAAATCAGCAGTTAGCACTAAAATAAAGATCCTTGCTATCAATAATCACTTTCAATCGACTTAATCGCAAGCATCAGGTGGCTTCTAATGAATATCGATAAACTTGAAACGCTCTCAGCAGAAATCTTAGTTGGAATAGCTAACGAGCACCTGCGTTTAGGCTGTAAAGATCAACAAGCACTGTTTTATGATTTAGATATCAATAGCAAGTTATTAGAGAAAAAACTAGCCGCTAGCGGATTTGAATATGATCCGGATTGTAACCAATACAAACCTCGCTAAAGTTTAAATATAAACTAGTTAGTTGAATAGTGAGTCCCACGGACTTCACGTAGCCGTTTTGCCGCTTGTTCAGGTGTTAGATCTCGTTGCGCTTCGGCTAGCAACTCATAACCTACCATAAACTTTTTCACACTAGCACTGCGTAATAGAGGTGGATAAAAGTGTCCATGTAATAACCACTCAGGATGCTGCCGTTTATCAAATGGCGCACCTTGCCATCCCATAGAGTAAGGAAAAGAGCATTCAAATAAATTGTCATAACAGCAAGTCAATTGCTTAATAATATCGGCAAGCGCTCTCTGCTTGTTATCATCTAACTGTGTTATCTGCTGAATATTAAATCGAGGTAATAGCAAGGTTTCAAATGGCCATGTAGCCCAATAAGGCACCACCACCAGCCATAACTCGTTACTTACCACAACTCGTTCCTGTAACGCATACTCTCTTGCAGCATAATCACAGAGCAAATTCCGGCCATATTGATTGAAATACTCACACAAGTTCTTCTGCTTCTTAACCACTAAACTTGGCAATTGTTGTTGAGCCCATACCTGTCCATGAGGATGTGGATTAGAGCACCCCATTACAGCCCCCTTGTTTTCAAATACTTGTACCCAGGCATACTGCTTGCTAAGTTCTGCTGTTTGCTGACGCCATGCTAAAATCACCTTCTCAATTTCACTTAACGACAAAAACGCTAAAGTCTTAGAATGATCCGGTGAAAAGCAGATCACTCTGCTTTCACCACGCTCGGTTTTAAATCGAAATAAAGGATCGTCACAACTTGCATTAACAATATCAGGCCTTAACGCGGAAAAGTCATTTTGAAATACAAAAGTTGATTGATAGTCGGGATTGATCTCACCATTAATACGCACATTACCTGCACATAAAAAACAGTTTGGATCATAAGAAACACTTGATATCTCGCTCGTTTCTACTTGTCCAAGCCATGGACGCTTACCTCTATGAGGAGCGAGAAGTACCCACTCGGAAGTCAGCGGGTTAAAACGCCGATGTGCATGTTCACTTGGATCAAACTTGAGCTCTGGCTCTTCTTGCATAGTAAGGTCACTAACAATTTTTAATAAAAGCTATGCTGAGCCAATTAACGGTGAAGGTCATTACTAAAAAGCCTCCTTTAACTCCCAGAAAATACTCTCAAGGTTGCTGTAAATAACCAATACCTGCGCTTTTGTAAGAATATCAACCCACAACATGGGGACGTAGTAGCCAAGATCCACGTATGGAGCACTTATCGAAACGGTCTATATCAACAGCATTAAACTTATCAATTTTTACAAATTTAATAATCTTAGGTTATCATTGGCTATCTACCACCATTTCAACAAACTTAGTTTTAAGTCAACAACATGAGGTTTTTTTCATGCTCAATCCTATTTGGCTGCATACTTTTAAAACCCTTATCGAGGTTGGTCACTTTACCCAAACCGCAGAAAAGTTGTATATGACACAACCCGGTGTAAGTCAGCAAATAAAGAAACTGGAGCAAGCTTGTGGTCATCCATTAATCAAACGCATTAACAAACAGTTTGAAATAACAGAGCAAGGCAGACAAGTTTATCAATATGCACGAGATCTAACTCAGCATGAACATAAACTGATGGAAAGTTTAAGTTTCGACGACCCTTTTTCTGGCCAATGTCGCCTTTCCTGCTCAGGTTCCTTAGCCCTATTGTATTACCCTAAATTACTTAAGCTTCAAGCAAAATATCCTGCGCTTTCAGTTCATTTAGAAGCTGCACCTAATTATAAAGTCCTTAAGGATATTGCTGAAACCAACATCGATATTGGTGTAGTCACCCACAAACCGAGTGCTAGCGAATTTTATATTGAACCGTTAGGTCTTGAGCCTTTATGCTTAATCATGCCAAAACGCTTTGAAGGCCAAACTATTAATTCACAAACCTTAATTAACTGCGGAGTGGTAAAACATCCTGATTCAGCACATTACCTATCACTCTATTTTGACCAATGTGGTGATAGAGAATTTGCCGAACTTAATATTGAAAAGCTGCCAACAGCTAGCTACGTAAACCAACTCAGCCAAATATTATTACCCGTTTCACAGGGTATTGGCTTTACCGTACTACCAAAAAGCACCTTCGACAGTTTTATCCATAAGGACTCATTAAGCTTGCATAACCCTAAGGTTCAAGTAACTGAACAGCTATATCTGGTCCATAAGCGTAATCGAGAATTACCTGCGCGTTACCAAACCATAGAGAAAATATTAAAAGAATCCGTCAGCCATCAAACTATTAGTTAACACAATACTTAGGCTAAAATGGACAAAGGCGAATCGTAAAATAAAACACTATTTAGCATTGCGCTGTTGCCTTTGTTTACAACGAACACTCGGCTCTGAAGCAGACTTGACGATAGTTTACAGGCATAACTTAAACACAAAGCCAAACCCGCCTTAATCCTCCCTAAAATATTTGCTAAAACAATCAGTTTAACCAATCACCTTACGCCGAAACTCGAGTGGTGACATGGCAAATTCACGCTGAAAAATATCATAAAAACGGCTTACCGAGCCAAAACCAGCTTCTAAAGCAATATGTAGTACAGGGCTTTGTGTATCAATAAGCAAGGCCTGCGCATGTTGCAAGCGCAGCTGGTTGATATATTGCTTTATAGATACCTTCATGACGCGATTGAATAGCTTCATCGCGTAGTTTTTGTGCAGGCCAGTAGAACTTGAGACATGTTCAATAGTAATTTTTTCGTCGTAATGGTCGGCTATATAACGCAGCATATTTTGAATATGACTTAAACCGCTAACAAGGGTTTTCTTATCCACTTTGTTTACCTGATTAGACAAATTAAAGTTGCAGTAATCTTCTAGCGCCATTCTGCGAATTCGGCTACGAATTTCATTAATCACCTGATCTGTTAATAGCGCTTCGCCACGACTGATATCAGCTTCCCAAATCTGGGTAAATTGTCTGTCACAAACATAGAGGCTATCCGATACAATCACTTCACCATGCAGCAATTGGCTCACAAATTGGCTTGGCAACATCCAAGAAAGGAAGGTCTGCAGCGGTACATAGATATTAACCAAGTCTCCATCCCCTCTTACTGCCGTCATCTGATGGGGGAATGACGCCCAAAAGAGAATCATACGTCCTTCTGGCACAGCAATTTCTTGACCATTAATCAAGTAATCTGCTGAGCAATCAAAAAGATAATTGATTTCTATATGTCCATGCCAATGGCTATGGGCCATCACTGCTGGTTTTTTACGCTGAAAACCAAATTGTGTGTCCTGCGCCTGAACCGTTAGCGGACTTGCTTGGTTAAAAGCAATTTTTTCAACCCAGTCAAACATTTAATAAATCCATCTACAAGGTAAAAGCTGCTTATAAAAGCAGCTAGGTTTAAAGCACTCTTTAACAGACTGATTTAAAGTAAAATATAGGAAAGCCAAACTCTCAGCAAGGCTCTTTAATAGCCAAATTCTGCCGTCAAAAGCACCTACAAATAGCGACAAACAGCTTATTGTATAAATTATCCCGTTAGACAAATCAACACAATTGAAAGTTATTAAATAAGAGCAATTGGTTAAATTGAGTTGAGTTGAGTTGAG
>NZ_JBFRNX010000021.1:53619-196749 GCF_041471165.1 Shewanella sp. 10N.261.52.F9 | reverse complement strand
TGAGGGGGCATTGCTCTAAACGCTCTAATTTTAAAATCGTAAGTAATTGGTTTAGGTGGTTTGATCGTGCTAACAAAACTTCGTTCATTGCCTCAGAGTATTAAGCAGTATTTAATCGTTACTGGGAACTACTGGGCATTCACTCTTACTGACGGCGCGCTGCGCATGTTGGTAGTGCTGCACTTTTACGACTTAGGTTATCAACCGTTAGCCATTGCCATGTTGTTTTTGTTCTATGAGATCTTTGGCGTGATCACTAATTTAGTCGGCGGCTGGCTTGGAGCACGACTAGGCCTTAACCGAACCATGAACATAGGCCTAGGATTACAGATCCTTGCGCTTTCGATGCTGTTGCTACCAAGCGCGATACTTACCGTCCCTTGGGTGATGGCGGCGCAGGCACTATCAGGGATCGCTAAAGATCTTAATAAAATGAGTGCCAAAAGTGCGATTAAAACCTTAGTACCTAAAGATGCTGAAGATAAGCTTTATCGCTGGGTGGCCATGCTTACCGGCTCTAAAAATGCCTTAAAAGGTGCGGGCTTTTTCTTAGGAGGGCTATTACTATCAATTGCAGGTTTTACTGGTGCGGTTGCAATTATGGCCGCGGCTTTGTTGTTGGTGTGGATCTGCAGTATTTTTAGTTTAAAAGCCGATTTAGGCAAAGCTAAATCTAAGCCAAAATTCACTGAGATATTTTCTAAAAGCCAGAAAGTGAATATCCTTTCGGCGGCGCGATTATTCTTATTTGCAGCCAGAGATGTTTGGTTTGTGATTGCTTTGCCAGTATTTTTAGCTAGCCAGCTTGGCTGGGAGCATAGCTGTGTTGGCGCATTTTTAGCGCTATGGGTTATCGCTTACGGCATAGTGCAATCAGTGGCGCCAAAGATAACCTCGCGTAAAAGTGCTCCAGACGGCAAGGTTGCGACACTCTGGGTTGGTGTGCTTACCGCTGTTACTGCGGCGTTAGCGTTAGTCATGTTTACGGGGTGGGTTGCACCAGAGGTTGCCTTGATTGTCGGGCTAATGGTATTTGGCGCGGTGTTTGCCATTAACTCCTCGCTGCATAGCTACTTAATCGTGAGCTACGCTGGTGATGATGGTGTGTCATTAGATATTGGCTTTTACTATATGGCGAATGCCATGGGCCGATTAATTGGTACCATACTGTCAGGTTGGGTATATCAACAAGCGGGACTCGCGGCTTGTTTGTTTATATCGGCGGGCATGTTATTTCTGACCTTTATCATTTCTTTTAAACTTCCGCGCCACCCTGTTCGCTAAGTTGCGCACGCAGCAAAATTAACTTTGCTGAAAGCCTGCTGTCATAATTGTCATGGCGCTACAAACGCCATGACAACTTTTCATCTGCCTACTTTAGTTTGTTTTCTAGCCTTTCCAAAGGTTAACAATTCGTTGTACTCTGTTTGCTAAGTTTGAGTGTTTTTAGCTCGATGAGCTAACCGCTGACTTAGATAGGACCTTTTGATCTTGCAAGCCAATGACAGATCAAAAAGCCCTAAATACATGATTATAAATATAAGTATAAATATAAATAATAACGAAAAATTATCTGTATCGACGAGGTTTGAATGGAAGCTATTACGAATTTTGTAAGCATGATCAATGGGGTGGTTTGGGGAACACCTATGTTGGTTATGATCTTGGGAGTGGGCTTATTTCTCACTGTCGGATTACGTTTAATGCCAATTGTGAAATTGGGCACCGGCTTTAAATTACTATGGTCTGGCAGGATCCCTGATAAAGATAAAAACATGAAAGGGGAAATTAGCCCTTTTAATGCCTTAATGACATCACTGTCTGCCACTATTGGTACCGGTAATATTGCTGGTGTTGCTACGGCGATTTTTATTGGTGGTCCTGGTGCACTGTTTTGGATGTGGTGTACTGCGTTGGTGGGCATGGCGACTAAGTTCGCCGAGGCAGTACTTGCAGTTAAGTACCGTGAAGTTGATGACAATGGTAACCACGTTGGTGGACCAATGTATTACATTAAAAATGGTCTTGGTTCTAAGTGGGCTTGGCTCGGGACCGCATTTGCGCTATTTGGCTCTTTGGCAGGTTTTGGTATTGGTAATACCGTGCAGGCTAACTCTGTTGCTGATGCGCTTAGCAGTAATTTTGGCGTGCCCAACTGGGTTACAGGTGTAGTGTTAATGGTGCTGGTTGGTGCTGTGCTTATGGGCGGTATTAAGCGTATTGCTGATGTGGCCGGTAAACTAGTCCCTATGATGACGGTATTTTATATTGCTGCGGGTATTGCTGTATTAGTCGTTTACGCTGCAGAAATTCCAGCAGCAATTGAGTTGATTTTGCATAGCGCATTTAACCCTGTTGCGGCGCAAGGCGGTTTTGCTGGCGCAGCGGTTTGGGCGGCAATTCGTTTTGGTGTTGCACGTGGTGTGTTCTCTAACGAAGCAGGTCTTGGTAGTGCGCCAATTGCACATGCTGCAGCGCAGACCAATAACCCTGTGGCTCAAGGTCTAGTGGCGATGCTAGGTACTTTTATTGATACCTTAATCGTTTGTAGCATTACAGGCCTAGCGATTATCGTCTCTGGTGCATGGACTTCGGGAGAAAATGGTGCGGCATTAACTTCGTTTGCTTTTTCACATGCCTTCCCGTTAGGTAATTATGTAGTGGCAATAGCGCTGACGGTATTTGCGTTTACGACGATTCTGGGCTGGAGCTTTTACTGTGAAAAGTGTGTGCAGTTCTTGTTTGGGGTTAAGGCGATTAAGCCTTTTAGAGTGATTTGGACCTTAGTGGTGCCACTCGGTGCGGTGAGCTCACTTGAGTTTATTTGGTTACTGGCTGATACGCTGAATGCCATGATGGCTATTCCAAACTTAATTGCCTTAGCACTATTAAGCCCAGTGGTGTTTGCGTTGACCCGAGAATACTTCTTAAACAAGCGTGAGGCCGATGCGAAGACGCAAAAGAGTTAAGTTCGCTTGCTGTTTATAAAACTAAAAAAGCTCCTGCATATGATGTCAGGAGCTTTTTTTATTTATCTGAGTAAGCTGATGCTTGTCAAATATTTGCTAGCACGTACTTTGGGTTATGCCCAGAAGTCATCTTCGCTTAAATCACGCTTCAATTGCGCTTGTTCAAGGTATGCTTCAAGACGTTTTTTAACGGCTTTCTTGTGTGCTAACTCGTCAGCAGCTTGCTGAGTTTTAGGCGCTGTATACGCCTCCATTTCTACATCGTTGGGCACCAAATCAAAAGTCTGAGCCATCACGAATTCCTCTTAGCTAGGTATCCATGTTCCGAATCGCTTACTTAGCGTTAAAAGGAAATACTTTGATACCATCGGTTAATAACTAAACAATGTCTGCGCCCGGTGACTTACTTAATTAAGCCTATTAGGGAGCGCTTAATTTGGAATTTAGCAGGAAGTGATTTATAAATATGCGATCTATGTAACAAAATTACATTTATCGTTCATTTTTTATTGTTTATGATGTTTTTTAGTAATTTAGTGAAACTATGCAACAAAAAAACGTGTGGGAAGGGTTTGGCTATTTATCCTGATTCATAGGACAAATAGCCAATTTTTTAGGAACTTATAATGAAAAACTATAGCTGTAGCCGAGTAAAATCTTGGCATCATCATTTTTCAGATCTGTGTCACTGACGGTGAAAGATACGCTGCCCAAATCGGTATCTTTACTGAGTGACAAGGAGTAATCAGCATAATCATCGCGACCATACCAAGCTGTCACTACATCACCGCTAGAATAGCCATAATGGGCACTAACAGAAAGCGTATCAGAGATAGGGTAAGTTAGTGTGGTTTGCAAATAACTCATATCTTTATTATCGAGTGGCTCGCTGGCGACATCACTCCCGGCATTGACTAAGTGTGAGTAACTGACTGCAATCCACTTCCAGCTAAGAGCTGCTGTGACTTCGCCTAAATCGATACTGCCGTCAGCATCTGGATAGGCGTAGTAAAGATAATAGAGATCATACTCAAAGCTATCGCCAAAGCTGCCAGCAAAACCCGCGTAGACATCAAGCTCGTAACTCGTATTGTCACTAAAATCGACATTAGAAGCCCAAGTACCCGCATAAAAGCCTGACTCGTGACTGTAGTCGATACCACCTTGTACTGCGGCCGCATCATCCGTTTGGGTCACGCCGCGCCATAGGTAGTTTGAGGTCACGCCTATATTGGCTTCAACTGCAGCATGGGCGGTACCTGCTAACATTGATGTAAGTAAAATAGCTGTGGTACTGATTAGTTGCTTGTTCATCTCATTCCCCTTATTGCAATATTTACTGCTTTTTATAGTGACTAATTAAGTAGCAAACTCTGAGCCAAAAATAACTTTTAATTAAAACAGTTGCTTACAATGTTATTGAGCTTGAGGGGAAAGTGAATTGATTCAAACTAGGGCAATGAGCACCGAGATAGGGCAGAATTAACAGATATAAAAAAACCTCCGTATGGGAGGTTTAGTTATCAACTGTAGAAACAGTGATTTAGTTAACGCTATCTTTAAGCGTCTTACCTGCTTTAAACTTAGGTACTGTAGCCGCAGGGATCTGGATTTCTTTACCAGTCTGTGGGTTACGACCTGTACGGGCTGCGCGTTGTGTAGTTTCAAAAGAACCAAAACCAACGATAGAGATCTTGTCTCCATTCTTCATTGCTTCTGCAACAGTTTCTTCAAAAGATTTTAATGCACGCGCGGCTTCAGCTTTAGTCAGTTCTGCAGATTCAGCCATTTTTGCAACAAGTTCAGTCTTATTCATTTGAATAGTCTCTTCTTTCCGTAGATTTAATTGTTAGTAGCGTTATGTAACATGCCACAAGCTTTTGCATTTGAAAAGCGCTTTAACCCTATGAAATGGGCATTAAAGTCAAAAATAGGGGCGATTTCTCAATTTTTTACTCTTCTAACAGCTGATAAAGGATCTGTTTCACCACATTTGGCTCAAACGGCTTGTCGCATAGCGCATTGACGCCCGCTTGTGAGACATTGCTCAAATGAGTTTCATTGGCTTCTGATGACACCATTAAAATCGGAATATGCGATTGTTGACTATCGTTACGGATAAACTGAGTCAGGGCTAAGCCATCAACACTGGGCATGTTGTAGTCTGTGATCACTAAGTCGAACATCTGTTGTTGCATGAGCTCAATCGCTTGCTGGCCGTCCTGTGCCTCGGTGATCATGCGTAGTCCCAAATTAGTAATGGTGCGCTTAATAATATTACGCGCCATCTTGCTGTCATCAACCACTAAGACTCGTAGATCTTGCACATCAAAGTGGGTTAGATCCAACTCATCGTGGGTTAGCAGATCAATGGTGGCATTGAGCGCTTTCCCCAAATGTTCTGCGCTAAAAGGCTTCGGTAAAATAGCTACTACACCTGATTGTCTAAATTGTTCCAGCTGCTCACGGCGGCATTCGCTTGAAACTAGCATAAATTGGATATCGCTGAAGTGAGCTGATGACTTGATTTGCTGCAGCAACTCTAAAGCAGTGCCGTCGGCATAATGCATGGCGCTAGCAACTAAGTCTGGTTGGTGGCGATTAATTATTTGCATGGCTTCTGCAAGGTTTGTCGCTGTCTGAATAAGCTTTACACCTTCTTGCTCTAAGCGTTGGCAAATAATCTTTCGTTGCGTATCTGAGGGCTCTACCAATAGGATGGACAATTCGCTGGGCTGTAAATGGCTCATAAATATATTACCGCTTTATAAGTTTTGTTATGGCGCTACGGTACGTTAAGCCGTGCTGCTTATCAAGTTAGCGGCACGGACTCTAGTGGTGAGATAAATAGAGGCTATCTAGTTAATGTTACTAGTGGTTTTGCTGTTTAAGTATTCTCGAGTCTTGTGACTAAAGGCGATCCAATATTGAAAGCTCATTACAATAACCGCGGTAACGACAATGCCACTAATAGGGATATTACGGCCTTGATAAATCACTTTTACATCCTCAGGAGTGATTTGATAGGCGATAACGGCAGCCGTTGCTAGTGCTAACAGTGCCACCGTTTGGATTGCTAAGTAGATTTTTAGTACCACGGCAGCCCAAAATTGACGAGTGATTAACCCATAAAGAACCGGAAAGACACCTAAGGTGAGTAGATCGAAGGTCTGCATGGTAAATGTGCGCCAAAGCGCGGCAACTGCTAGCAAAGCATAAATAAACATAAAGATAGCTAACAGTGGATGTGGTTTGCTCATGAGGTACTTAACGCCGCTTTATATAAAAGTGTGATGTGGAGTGTAAAAAAAACCAGTAGTTACGTCTACATCAGTATTAAGTGCTTAAACTGACTAATCGATATTGTTTAGCTATAGAGCTGACTAATACGTTAGAATAGCGCCAATAAAACCGTACGATTAGAGGATCCGATGACAGAGTCTGAGTTTTGGGAATTAGTAACCCGAACATCCCCACAACAAGATCAAACTGAACTTGCTGAAGCTTTAAAGCAAAAGCTAAGTCCGTTAAGCAATGAAGAGTTGCGCGATTTTGATAAAATATTTGGGCAGCAGATGCGTCGAACATACTCTTGGTCTGTTTGGGGCGCGGCTTATATAGTCACTGGTTGTGATTCGGAATACGCCTTTGCAGAGTTTCGCTGTTTCTTAATTTCATTAGGTCAAGACTGGTACGATAAAGTCGTCGAATCACCTGATGAGCTAGGCAAGCTTGAGCTTTGGCCTGAAAAAGATGGTTATGCGTATCCGTTTCTTGATGAGTACGATTTAATCGCTGGCCAGCTATATGAAGAGCGTGGAGACGATGAGTTACCTTATGTGCCTTCTGGTCAGGCTACACCTGCAGGCAAAAAGTTTTCTCATAAGAAGAAGCAGCTAAAAGCGACATATCCGCTACTCAGTGCAGCTTTCCCTTTCTAAAATAAAGCGTTAGACAAGAGCGAATAAAAACGAGGCATTAGCCTCGTTTTTGTATCTTTACGGTTGTTGATATTGGCTTTATTCAAAGCACACCTCGGTAGTTTCATCAAACTCTAAGCCGTGTGCTGTACACGCAAGTTGCATAAATTCTTGCTCAGATTCTTCTATTTGTTGATCAAACTCTGACTGCAGGTCTGACTCAATAGATTGTTCAGATTTAGTAAGCTGCCTATCTATAATTTCGTGGTGTTCCGCAATCGCCGCTTTTTCTTTAGCTGTAAATTCTTCAGCATTGGCTTGGCCGATAAAAACAAAAGTACTTACAAGTAGCGCCACAATAGCCATTCGACCTGAAAATGGAATGCGGGTAATAGTTGAATTGTGCATAGTAAACTCCAAACAATTAAATCAATGACATTTTTGATGTGTTGGCTATTAGCGGACTCTTTAACGCTTGTTGAGTAGGCTAATGCACACTTCAATCTGGTGCTTGTTAACTTGGAGGCTATATTAACGGATACAACTTGTATCAAAGCTGAACAAAAAATCGACAGGGCGGGGTGGGGTTAGAGGTTAGCTTGAATCTAGCTTGTGAAGCATTAGATTAACGCTAGCGGTTAACTTATGTGATCAACCAGAATAGTTTGGCATGAGCGTTTAATATCTATGGGCTTACAGAGGCTTTAGTCATTGGCTGTAATGAACTATCAATCGTTGACCATGGTTTCGCAATGAAAACCTTGGCGCATAGAGTCGAATCGACAGTTCAGGCCACATTCCCAGGTTACACCATCAAACTTAGCTGACTCTTGTTGTGCGTACGTTTTGCAACTGGGGTAATCAGTAAAGTCATGCTTCATCTCATACTTGCCAGAGTTATAACCATTTTTATAGATAAATGCTGACCAAGTCTCTGGCCCTGAAGAGGTCTCTGACTGTTGAATACTATAAATTGCAGCGGCGAGACCGACAAAGAGTAGGCTGACAAACAGAACAGGACTGAACTTTTGCATGATAGGTAACTTTAACGACAATAGGACTATTGTTTTAGCTTAAAGCCTGAGTTTGAGAAAGCAAATCTAAAGCTGAGTACGAGATCTAGATAGAATATTGATGCAATTTGATGCAACTAGTTCGGCTATTGTATGGTCTACTTATATTAGGATTTATTGATTATTTAACGGTATAACTTGTCGAAACAAACTTTAAATTAAGCAATGATACAGGTTTAGTATTGTACAGTTTAATGAGTTAATGACGGTGATGTTAAGCGGTGGAGGCACTGATGAAAATAAAACATATTTTAGTTGCGAGCATATTCGCATCTAGCGCTGTTTGGGCAGCTGATGACGTAGTTGAAAACCCTGTTACCGAAAGCGGTGTTGTTAAAGTTGAGTGGCAAGATCCCAGTAGTTTTCGTGATATTCGAGCCGCCAGTGATATCCAGTCTCGCTTTGAAAAGCGCACTTTTGACCAAATAACTAAAAACTTAAATAAAGAAGCCAGTCGTATTCTTGAACCTGAGCAGAAACTTGAGTTGGTGGTGACAGACTTAGATTTGGCTGGCGATGTTAGGCCTACATTTGGTGCTACGCCAAATGATTTACGAGTAGTAAAAGATATTTATCCGCCACGTATTACCTTCAGCTATAAAGTGCTTGAAGGCGATAAGGTGATAATGGCAGGAGATGAAAAGCTGACTGATATGGGCTTTATGTATTCAATTAATAAAATGAATGATAAACCATATCGCTATGAAAACGCATTGCTGACATCTTGGCTTAAAAAGACGGTTGCACCAAAGCTATAAGTGCTGCGATTTAGGCCACATGACTAGTCTCTAGCTGAAACAGGCTAAGTGAGTTTGACGCTTGCTTAGCCTGTTTTTTTGCTTTGGCACTGTAGAGTGATAATTGGTGCTCATTACAATTTATGGTGATTTCTGGCGGCAATATGCCGGCGCTGAGAGAGATAAGCTCATGATAACAATGCACTCCCTTCCTATCTTCCGCTAGCATTTGTTTCTCTTGCCAATGTTTTTTCGAATAGAACAGTGATTTATTGGTTTCAAAATCGGCAATCACTTGCTCTGCTTGCTGGGTTATTTCCGTGCTGGTACTGATGATGACAAAATCATCTCCGCCAACATGACCAATAAAGTTGTCACTACTTTGCTGACGTTGCAGTAAACGAGAAACTTCCATTATCACTTCATCGCCACGGCAGAACCCGTAAATATCGTTATAAGGTTTAAAGTGCGACAAATCGAAATAGGCGAGGTAAAAGGGCTTTTTTTGTAGCCGTAATCGTTGTAGTTCTTCTTGAATCGGAATATTTCCTGCTAGCCCAGTTAAGGGATTTGCGTGGCGTGCGACCGCAATCTTTTGTTCGGTAATTTTTGCCAATAGATCTTTGGTGTGGCCAATGCCTAATAGTTGACCATGTTTTAAGATAATAAATTGCTGCACGACAAGGTCGGTTGAATCATCGGTGAGTCGCAGGCTCACTTGTGAAATAGGCATATCGGCTTCAATGCGAATAAGTTCAGCAGTGATGACTTCATTTACCGCTCTGTGCTCATGAAGAGCGCGGCCATAGGGTGTGCTAAATAATTCAATTACTTGGCTTCTTAATACCATACCTATCACTGCATCATTACGCATCACTACAATGGCCTGTAGATTAGGATGCTGATTAAATATGTCTCCTATCAACTTAAGCTTGCTATCAAATTGGCAAGTTATGGCTTTAGTGCATAGGCTTTCTGCTGACTCGGCAAAGCGAACTCTAGGGCTAACGGGGTCAAGGATAGGGCTAAAAGGAATATGTCGGTCAGGAGAGGTTTTTGGTCGACCCAGTAAAAAACCTTGGCAATAGATAATGCCTAATTGCTTAAGAACCGCCAATTCAGCCTGTGTTTCTATCCCTTCAGCAATGACTTTGCAGCTTAGGTTTTGGCATAGAGCAATGATTGAGCGAACAAATTCCTGCTTTACCGATGAAGTATCAATTGATTCTATAAAATGGCGGTCGATTTTTACATAATCTGGAGCGAGCTCAGACCATAAACGTAAGCCTGAATATCCTGCACCCAAGTCATCAATAGCCGTTAAGAAGCCTTGGCTTCGGTAGTGATTTAAACATGATTTTAATAGGTCAATGTCATCAGCTGGATATTGTTCAGATAGTTCAATGACCACTTGAGATGGTTGTAATCCCAGTTCTTGCACTAAGCTTAGGGTCAGCCCCTTGGCATGATTAGGTTCTAGTAATGCTTTAGGTGAAATATTTAAGAATAATTTGCCGGGTAATTGGGTATTTTTGAACTGTTGAATCGAGATCCGTCGACACAAGTTTTCTAGTTCAGATAAACGTCCTTCATAAGCGGCTGTCTTAAATAATGGAACAGGTGAAAACAGTGGACTATGCTCAGGGCCACGGCTGAGTGCTTCAAAGCCATGAATTTGATGAGTTGAGATATTACAAATGGGCTGGAAAACCGCTTTAATTCTTTCCTTATCGATGATTTTGTCGAGTTCAAGAGCAAGATTGATAGCGGGCATTATTTCCAACCAAATATGAGTGAGGCCGAAAATTCTATGACACAGGTGTGACAGTTAGATGACAGATATCAATCCGTTACACATATAACGGATTGATATATAGAATATAATATCGTTCATTACAAAACGTTGGTTTGCTCAGAGGGATTTTTACAAACTAAATTCAAGCGGAATAGCTGAAAGAATGGTTATCCCTTTGAAAAGCGTCTTCAACGATTGAAGTCGGTAGCTAAAAACACGCCGACTGGCGAGTTTTAGCGACTATGACGCCGTGTTAACGAGCTTAACCTTAGTTCAGTTATGCTCTTTGCCTTGTTTCAAAGCTGCTAAACTCTCGCTGAGGACTATATCTTTGTACTGAATTGGTATTACTTAGCGTTAGATTTAAATGCCTGCATGGTTTGCAGTAATAAACCAAGCTTAGGAATATAACTTTCTAATGCAGCAGCAAGTGACTCTGGATCTTGAGTAAAGCTTTCCATATCAATAGCAAGCTCTTGCACGTATGGCGTGAAGCGATTGCTCTTCGTGGTAAAGCCTTCAGACTCTTGAAAAATAGTATCAAATTTCACGTGACCAGCTTTTTTAAGCTCGTCGAGTCTAGTGTCTGCATCAATAGCTTGGCGGTAGGCGGTTTGCAAACTGGCTTTTAGTTGCTCAATAACCTGTGTGTGTGGCATAACAGCCTCTCAAATAGAAATTTTGCTGAATTATAAGGGGCGAGGATGATAGCAACAAGTGCCGTTAGGCGTTTATTCAGTTTAGTTTGGTTAAGCTTAATTTCAATTTCTATGGCGGTGAGTGCTGCGCCAAACGATAAACCTCCTTTTTATCAAATAGATTACCTAGGACAAACCGCATATTTGCTAGGTTCAATTCATGTTGGGGATGCCAGCTTTTATCCATTGCCTAAACCTATTGAGCGTGCTTTTACGCAATCGGCAGGTTTGGTTGTTGAAGCTGACGTAAGAGGTGCTAACGTGGCTGAGTTACTTGCCAAGTATGGTACGGGCAAACTCGCAATGGATCAGCAAACTAAAAATGTCATGACAGCTTATTGCCAAGATAAACAACGACAGTGCGCTGCATTAGAGAATTATGCGCCTTGGTTGCAGTCGATGCAGCTCAGTGTTGGGCGGTACGCTGCTCTAGGCTACAGCGGAGAATATGGTATTGACGCTGTACTGGTTAGCCAAGCAGGCTCTAAGCCAGTGTACGAACTAGAAAGCACCGAGTTTCAATTTAAACTATTGGCGTCTTTTGATACTAAGACTCAATGGCAAATGGTAACTGAAGCTATTGAAGCACCAGATTCAGATATGCTGAAGTTAATAACGGCGTGGCGCAGCGGCAATGAAGCAGAGCTTGCCGATTTAATGGAAGGTGAGATGTTGCGTAATGGCGAAACGCAAATGGTTGAGAAGATGCTGTGGGGGCGTAATGAAACCATGGCTCAAGGGATTATCGATTTAATGCAATCATCCTCTACGGCTAAGCCTCTATTTGTGGTCGTTGGCGCAGGCCATTTAGTGGGACAAAAGAGTGTGCAATATTATTTGCAACCTTTTGGAATAAAAGCTAAAAATTGCTGGAAGCAGTCTTGCCTATAGAGGTTAAAAGGTCATCTTGTGATAGTGCGATTATCGGGTTTGCGGGTTTTGATGTATAATACGCCGCTTAATTTTTGTTTCCCGTGTTATTTTGAAGGGTCTTATTGGTTTGAATAAAGAATACAGTATCGATTTAAAGGCGTTGCCGTCACTATTTACGCTTTATCGCAAAATATTTTTTGGGCGTAAGCCTGGCTGGGATGAACAGCCGCTGCCAATGATTAAGATCACCAGCCCGAATGTGACGCTAACGGCTGATAAAGTGACTCAGTACGCTAAAGTGTGTGGCTTTGAGTTTGATGGCAAAACTCTTCCGCCAACTTACTTATATGTAATGGCGTTTAGGTTGCACGCGGTGATTTTTACCCATGAGGCAATTACATTCCCATTGCTAGGAATGATCCATTTAAAGAACAGCATCACCATGTACCGTAGTTGCCAAGTGGATGAGAAGTTCGATATTCAATGTGCGTTAACCACTAGCCGTATGACAGACTCTGGCCTGGAATTTGAACTTGTTTCTAAAGCTTATGTTGAAGGTGAGTTAGTGTGGGAGTCGTTATCGACTTATCTTTACCGTATCGAAGGTAAAACTAAGCGAGTGCGCCCACCTAAAGGCACTGATATGGCATGGGAAGAGCCTGTAAGTTGGAGCTTAGCTGAAGATTTGGGGCGCCGTTATGCTAAGGCTTCTGGTGACTATAACCTGATCCATTTACATCCAGTGATGTCGAAGCGCTTTGGCTTTGATCGTGTACTTGCTCATGGCATGTGGTCGAAAGGACGCTGTATTGCACAGCTAATGCCGAGCATTAGCGACAAACCATGTAAAATTGATGTTGCTTTTAAACTGCCATTATTTATGCCAAGCAATGTGACCTTTGCTGCTGACCAACTTGAAGATAAAACCGTGTTTGAGCTGAGAGATCAAAAAGGTCGACGACCACATTTGAGTGGCGAGATCACTTATCTTTAAAGTGGCTTAGGGTCAAATGAGTTAAGGAAAGGCGCTATTAGCGCCTTTTTTGATCTAAATTTAGCAGTAAGTGTTAACTGTAATTTTAAGGGACACCGTGACCTGTCGATGCTTGCCAAATACTAAACCACTGTTGACGAGTTAAGCTAAGCTCACGTGCTTTCACCGCTGAGATGATGCGTTCAATATTACCACTCCCAATAATAGGGTGAGGCTTACTTGGTAAGGCACGAACCCAAGCATAAATGACTTGGCTTATATTCTCGGCGCCAATTTCATCGGCTATTGTAGCTAAGGTTGCGCGCAGTCTAAGTGATTGTGGATCCTTGGCTGTAAATATATTACCACCACCTAAACATGACCAAGCCATTGGTGCTAGTTGATGTTGCTGGCAATGATCGAGCGTACCGTCATGCAGTGCACTCATATTACTCGGCGATATTTCCACTTGGTTACAAACTAATTTTTGATCGACTCGTGACTGCAGCAGATCAAATTGCTGTGGTGTAAAGTTAGATACACCAAAGTGTCGTACCTTGCCATCTTGTTGCAACTGGTTAAAAGCGGCAGCAACGGCATCAGCATCTATAAGAGGATCAGGTCGGTGAATAAGCAATAAGTCTAGGTAATCAGTCTTTAGCCTTTTAAGCGATGTTTCAGCGCTCGCGACAATATGTTCTGTAGTGGTGTTGTAGTGATTAAGGTAAACATTGGGATTGTTATCTGTGGCTAAACAGATGCCACACTTACTGACTATCTGTATTTTATCGCGCAGCGCAGGAGCTAATGCCAAGGCTTCACCGAATAAGCTTTCACATTGGTAGCCACCATAAATATCGGCATGATCCATAGTGTAAACCCCAAGCTCTAAATAACCTTGGATCAATGCTAAGCGTTGCTGGGGATTCATGTCCCAATCGGCGGTTCGCCAAAAGCCCGCGATAAAATCCGATAGCGGCATTATGCTTTGTTGCATGGTGTTTCCTTACTGACTTTGTTGACGTAGATTCCAAAACGCTAAAATAGCGTTAGCTGACTATTTAACCTATGAGGGAGATCAACTATATTGCCCCCGAAAAGCCTACCCTACATAAAAACAGAACGTGGAACCATTCGAATGCTGTCAGATATTGAAATTTCGCGCCAACATGCTTGTTTACCCATAGTCCAAATTGCTACCGAGTTAGGCTTAAAGCCTGACGAACTCTCTTTACATGGCGCTAATAAAGCCAAAGTATCGCTAAATGTGGCTAAGCGGCTTGCCGATAAAAAAAATGCCAAGCTAGTGATTGTTACGGCGGTAACACCAACTCCTTTTGGTGAGGGTAAAACAGTAACCACTATCGGTTTAACACAGGCGTTAAACTATAACGGTGTTAAAGCATGTGCTTGTATTCGTCAGCCGAGTCTTGGTCCGGTTTTTGGTACTAAAGGGGGCGCTGCTGGTGGTGGTTTTGCTCAAGTAGTACCAATGGAAGAACTTAATTTACACCTCACTGGTGACATTCATGCCGTGAGCAGTGCTCATAACTTGGCAGCTGCTGCAATTGATGCTCGTTTGTTCCATGAGCATCGTTTAGGTGCCGAGACTTTCACCCAAGAGTCTGGCTTAGCAGCGTTAAATATCGACGCTAATAATATTCTTTGGCGTCGTGTAGTTGATCATAATGAGCGCAGTCTTAGAGAAATTAAAGTCGGCTATGGCGCGTTTAATGGGCCGGTTCATGATTCCGGTTTTGATATTACTGCAGCATCAGAATTGATGGCGATCTTGGCGTTAAGTCGAGATCTTCACGATCTACGATTACGTATCGGCCGTTTAGTATTGGCACTTAATACACAAGGTGAGCCGATCACCGCTGAAGATCTAGGTGTCGCAGGCGCGATGACTGTGATTATGGCTGATGCGATCGAACCGACGCTAATGCAAACTCTCTCTGGTGACCCGTGCTTTATTCATGCAGGGCCTTTTGCCAACATTGCTCATGGTAACTCGTCAATAATTGCCGATACCATCGCTGCCAAATTGGCTGATGTCGTGGTAACAGAAGCTGGGTTTGGCTCTGATATGGGCTTTGAGAAGTTCAGTAATATCAAAGTTAGAGAATCGGGTTATTCTCCTAGTGCGGCAGTTGTGGTTGTAACGTTAAAGGCGCTAAAAGCCAATAGCGGCATTGAGTCTACAAATGACATTAACCAAGCAGATAGTGCAAGACTAGAGGCTGGTTTTGCGAATTTAGAGTGGCATATTAACAATGTCAGCCAGTATGGCGCACCTGTTGTTGTGGCGATTAACCGCTTCCCAACAGATACCGATGCCGAACTTGAGTGGCTAACTCAGCGTATAGGGCAAACAAAGGCGTTTGGCTGTGAAGTCAGTGAAGCGTTTGCTAAAGGTGCTGAAGGTGCTGCTAAGCTGGCTGATTTGGTTTACCGAGCTACCGAAACCGCATCTGACTTTAAATTGCTTTATAACAATGAGTCGAGCTTAGAAGCTAAGCTTATGACATTAGCCGAAGTCGGTTATGGTGCATCAGGTGTGACATTGTCTGATAAAGCTAAGTCACAGCTAGCTTGGTTAACTGAGCATAACTATAGTGCTCTACCAATTTGTGTTGCTAAAACCCCGATGTCGATTAGTCATGATCCTGATATTAAAGGGATCCCTACAGACTTTGAATTACCGATCACCGAGCTAAGATTAAACGCTGGTGCGGGTTTTGTTACTGCTTTAGTCGGGCAGGTGATGACTATGCCGGGATTGGGAATTAAGCCTGGTTATTTAAACATTGATATTAACGATAACGGCGATATTGTTGGCCTAGCTTAGCTAGGATAGACACTGATACAAAAAAGCCCCGACAACCTAAGTTGTCGGGGCTTTTTGTTAGCCTAGAATTACTTTTCTAGTGCTGTTTGGTAAATATGTACATCGCGCTGTGGGAACGGAATACTAATACCTTCAGCGTCAAAGCGCATTTTAACGGTACGAGTAATATCCCAGTAAACATCCCAATAATCTTCAGGCTTAGTCCAAGGGCGAACGATAAAGTCGACAGAAGATTCACCAAGCGTGTGAAGCTTGATAGTTGGCTCCGGATCTTTTAGCACTAATGGATGCGCCATTACGATATCACGTAACACTTTTTCAGCGTGCTCGATATCATCGCCATAACCAATACCAAAAGTCAGATCCACACGACGTTGATGCTCAACAGTGATGTTGTTGATTGTATCGCCCCAAATCTTGTTGTTTGGCACAATCAGTCTTTGGTTATCCAGAGTCTTAATTGTGGTTGAAACTAAGCTCATGTGGCTTACACGGCCTGTAACACCACCTGCATTGATAAGATCGCCAACGTCGAATGGACGGTAGACTAAAATCATCATGCCAGATGCGAAGTTAGATAGTGTATCTTGCAATGCAAAACCAATGATCACACCGGCAATACCGAAACCGGCTAGTAACGGTGCAAGTTCAAAACCAAGCTGCGATAAGGCAATCAACAGACCAAGTGCGAATACCACTTTGCCTGATAGCGAGATAAAGAAGTCTTGTAACAGCATGCTAAATTTAAGCTTAGAGTTACTTACAGCCTTTTGAACTACGCGCTTGGCGACTTTACCAATCAAGCTTGAAAGGAATAAGATCAAGCAGAAAATGATCAGCTTGAACATAATACCTGCGCCATTTTCCATAGCCTGCGTTTTAGCAATCGTCATCCATTCAGTCAGCAAGTTACTTGCAACGTCAAAGTTTAATACGTCTTGGGTGATATCACCTGACACACTAAACAATGTTTGCTTGTAAAGGGCTGTGTTTTGACCGTAAGCGTCTAAGATCTCAATAGTTGAGTTTAGGCTGCTTGAGCTTTGATCTAAACGCTCTTTAAGTTCAACAACTAAAGACTTTTGATCTGCGCTAACATCAGCACCAGCAATTTGCACATCGGCCACAGCTTGGCTTAGACGTTCTTGGTTATAGTAAACAAAGCTATTTAAGTCATCTGCACGAGAAGTTAGTGCCGCAATAAAAGCTTGGGTTTCAGCGTCTACATTGATCCCAGCAGTTTTTGCCCAGGTTAGTAGTTCGTGTTCTGAAGTGAATAATTTGTCTTGCTCACGCTGGATCTGCATTAAACCAAGCATGATCTTGCGATCGCTACCCGGTCCCGCTTCACCCATTAGCTCTGCTTTTTGCTTGGCAAAATAAGCTTCTACAGCATTAGTAAAGGCAAGTTGTTTAACAATGTATGGCTTTAAAAAAGCAATATCTGGATTTGTTGTATCCATTTGCTCTTTTAGGGTTTCTTGCAGCAAGCTCGCATTGCGACCAATACGGTACTCAAGAAAGTTCTTAATTTCGCCTTTTGTGCTAGGCAGCGCTTTAACGTCATTATCAATTAATGACTGTATTTTATTCAGGTTATTCGCTAACTCAGTATTCTCTGCTGATGATGCAAAAGAGCAAAAGCACAAAATAATAAGTAAAAGTTTGGGGAGCAAATTTTGCATTTGGTGTTTCCGTTAGTTCCCAGGATCTAGTAATAATATTACGGCTTTTGAAAACTGTCGATTTGTTATTGCTAAACCGAGAAACAAAAGCGTGAATAGCCTGCTAAATCTGCTAAACTTTTGCGCCCCGCTATTGGGTCCCAACATTTTTATAAAGCTGAAAAGAGAGATCTCTAGTGATATGTGCCCATTGTTCTAAATCATTTGCGATAGATAAAATTGAAAACCAAAGAGGCAAAGGCTTGAGTACTGAGATTGAATGTCCTTTTTGTCAGGCGTGGTTAGGCAAAAGTGTCATGTTATCTTGGGTTAAAATTATCAGCTTTTATGCCGCGGTGATTTTATTTGCGTGGAGCTACTTTGATGAGGGTGCTAGAACTGTTGGTGTGCCAGTCGCTATCTTCTCTTCTATGTTGATGCTGGTTGTTCACTTAGTGGATAACTTGAAAGTGACCCAAGCACCAGAAGTTGAAATTGTCGATAATAGCGAGCATTTAAAAAAATACCGCGACTAAGCTTATTGGTTAGTGTTTTTGGCTGGTAGTTCTGGTGAGTTAAGTTTTGAAATGCAGTAAAGCCTGCAAGTTAGCGTTTAGCATGGCTTAGATTTATGTAAGCAAGCTTAGTCTGTGAGTGGTACTCAGATAACTTTCAGGTAATACAATCTCTGATGGCATAGGGCCATCAGAGAATTAAACTATTAGCTTAATCAATAACTTGAACTTGGGCTTCAAGTGCTGCTTCTACGTAATAAATTCCACCCAGTATTGCAACAAAAAACAGCGTAGTCATGATGATGAGCTTTAGGTTTGAGCGAATAAATTCAAGCATGATAATTGCGCCTTTTAATAGATAAACTCTTGTCAAATATCGCTATGATACCTGTTCATGCTAGCAATATTAGTGTTTAGAGCTTAAGTCAGTATTAAATGCCATTCAAGTTTCAGTGATCCTAATCACAAACACTTTGTAACGCTTTGAGTCGATGCTTTAACACGATCAGGACTTGACTTCATTTGTCAGCCCAATACACTTGTCGACGTTTTAACACATAAGGTTAACACTGTGATTCGAATGAGTAGCGTAAAGCAGAAACTGGTAATGGGGCTTCTAGCCGTATTCCTGTGCCTGTCATTTGCAGCGTCCGCTCATAGTCTGAGTCATTTGGACGATGGCGCTAAAAACCATTGTACTCTGTGTTATCACCAACACCAGGTCAATAACCTGTTGCCTAGTTGTGATTTAACCATTGCTATTGAGCGTCAGGAAGTTGAGAGACAAGAGTACATCCTCCCAACGTCTTACTCACGTCATGTGAGTTTTTTCAATAGCCGCGCCCCTCCAGCATCAGCGTAATTCTTCATACCAAACAATAATTAAGAATTTTTTAAAGTATTCCCATGGGGAAGGCTTAGCTGTATTTCGGAGAAAAAAATGACTATTTCAACTATGCGTCTTTCTGGCGTAGCAGCAGCGTGCGCACTTATTTCAACTCAGGCGTTAGCGAGTGATCCTACATTAACTAACCCGGCAATTAGTGCAGTGTTAGATGGCTACTATCAAAGTGGTGAACGACCGATGTCAGAACGAGTTGAAGGATTTGGTCTAGGCCATACTGAACTTGCGTTAAGTGCCAATATTGATGACATGTTTTACGGTAAGTTAACTGCTGTTGTGGAGATGCATGATGGTGAAACTGAGATTGGATTAGAAGAAGCCTTTATTCAAACTTTAGCCATGCCTGGTGGGTTGTCTATACGTGCCGGTCGTTTCTTGTCAGATATTGGTTACCTAAATAACCAACATGTACATACAGACTCATTTTCAGATCGCCCTGCAGCATACCGTGCCTTTTTAGGTAGCCATTACTTTGATGATGGTGTGCGTTTTAGCTATGTCGCACCAACGGATCTATATTGGACCATGGGTGTAGAAGCCTTTAAAGGTGACAACATGCGTGCAGCAGATGAGCACGGTGAGCGCGATTATGAAAATATTGGCGTGTATACCGCATTTACTAAGCTAGGTGGTGATGTAGGTGATAATGGTTCATGGCAGGCAGGCTTAAGTTACTTGCGTAACGAAAATGGCCGAATGACTGCAGATGAGCACGATCATTCTGAGCCAGAAGGCCATGAAGATCATGGTCACGACCATAGTCACAGTGCACAGTACACAGGTGAAAATACCTATGTAGCTGACTTTGTTTATAAGTGGGCACCTAATGGTAATTACAAATACCAACACCTAACCTTAAGCGGTGAATATTTTCGTGTGACAGACTTTCAGCCACTGGAAGAGCACCACGATGAACATGAAGAACATGGCCATGATGAAGAGGGTAAAGATTACCAAGACGGTTGGTACTTAAGCAGTGTTTATCAGTTCTCACCACATTGGTCTGCAGGTGTTCGCTATGGTCAAGTTGATACCCAAATGATGCATGGCGATCATTTTGATCCACAAAAGTTGAAAGAGACTGAAGTGAGTCTTGCTTGGCACCACAGTCACTTTTCTACTGTGCGTCTGCAATACACCAATCAGCAGGGTACGAACTTTGATGGCTTCGAAGATGACAACATCATCACTCTACAATATGTCATGACTCTGGGGGCTCACGGTGCGCATCAATTCTAAGCAGTTTTTATCAAAAGGCGTTAAGGCGTTAACATTAGCGTTAACCATGGGCGTGGCTAATAACGCCGCAGCCGAGTTAAACATTTTTGCTTGTGAACCGGAATATGCGGCATTGGCAAAAGAGTTAGCTCCTGATGCGAAGATCTATTCGGCTACTACTGCGATGCAAGATCCGCATCAAGTCCAGGCTCGTCCGAGTCTTATTGCTAAGATGCGCCAAGCGGATCTAGCTATTTGTGCGGGTGCAGACTTAGAGGTGGGTTGGTTGCCAATGTTACAGATGAAGTCTGCTAACGCTAAAGTGCGCTCAACCGACCAAGGTTTATTTTTTGCGGCAGAGCAAATTGAAACGTTAGATCAATTAACTTCAGTTGATCGCTCTATGGGTGATGTACACGCAAAGGGTAACCCGCATCTACACTTCGATCCGGTTCGCATGTTAGATGTTGCTAAGGCGCTAACAAATAAGATGATCCAGTTAGATCCACAAGCTGAATCTGAATATGAAGCGGCTTTGGTAAGCTTTAGTCAGCGTTGGCAAGCAGCGATCCCGAAGTGGGAAGCGAAAGCTAAGCCGCTACAAGGTAGCAAGGTGATTGCGTATCATTCTAGCTTTAAATATCTCTTTAATTGGATAGGCATAGAGCAAGTTGCTGATCTAGAGCCAAAGCCTGGGATCCCACCAAGCAGCTCACATTTAGCCAGCTTATTGAGCCGGACTAAGCAAGGAGATATTTTAGCGATTGTCATCGCCTCGTATCAAAGTGAGCGTGGTGCAGAGTGGCTAGCTGAGCGCTCAGATCTACCTGTGTTGGTATTGCCAATGTCTGTAGGAGGAAACGATCAGAGCGTTGATCTATTTAGCCTATATGATAGTGCAATCGATATGCTGTTGAGCGCTAAAAACTAGCTTTTGCTACTCATGTAATCTGGCCTTAAATGTCAGATTACATGCCCCTAGGACGGAGCCAATGGACGGGGTTCGTCCTGGTTTTCTTCATTTTGATAAGAGTCTAGTTATGTTTGATCTCGATCTGCTGTCTATCTTGTTTCCTGCTTTTGTTGCGGGCGTCCTAGTGTTATCGACTCATGTGGTTCTTGGGCAACAGGTATTAAAGCGCGGTATTATTTTTATCGATTTAGCCATTGCGCAAGTTGCTGCATTGGGCGCCATCGTTGGTCATTTGAATCATGATATTGAAGCTTTGCCATTTTCAAATGTGTGGATGCCTGCAATATTTGCTATAGCTGGTGCTGGTTTTATTGCCTGGCTATCTAAACGTATGGCTGATGAGTTAGAGGCGATCATTGGTTGCTTCTATGTACTTGCTGCTGTGGCCGCTATGTTATTACTGTCTAATGATCCCCATGGCGCAGAAATGCTCAAAGAGCTGATGTCTGGGCAAATCTTATGGGTGAGTTGGAGCCAGTTAATTTTACCTGCTTGTCTTTATATCGCGATTTTGGCGGCATTGATTTATAAGCCTGAGCTACTTAGCGGTCGCGCTTTTTATCTGATCTTTGCCATTGTCATTACCTTATCGGTAGAGCTCGTAGGTGTGTATTTAGTATTTAGTAGCTTGATTCTTCCAGCATTGGCCGTAAATCATTTTTATGGACGCTATAAATTGTTTTGGGCCTATGCAGTTGGTTTGGTTGGTTATATTGCAGGTTTGGTGTTGTCGGCGAGTTTAGATTTGCCAAGCGGAGCCGCAATTGTGTCGACTTTAGCTTTAAGTGCCATCGGCTTTAGGTTTATTTTGAGTCTAAATAAGCAATCAGTGAAGACTCATGGCGCTATAAGTAAGCAAAGTCCGCCGCAGGTCTGACCTTGCGTCGATAGGAACTACGCTAAAATCTCCCAAAATTTGTAAGTGTTTAAAGTTCATTTAAGTCACTTGGGCTAAAGTTGCGCGGAATTAGGTTTGTTTGGCTTATATTCAGGCTACACGTGTAAACTAATGTTCATTGACATAAGTCGTATTTATATTGAGTCGCACTTACTTGGTGGCTATACTGGCGCCAATTAAATCGCGGGAGATTATTGTGCTGTTAATCCTTAGATGTTTGATCCTGTCAGTTATGCTGATATTAGCCTTTTTTATTGGTGGCTTAGCTTGTATTTTACGTCCTCGTCATCGCGATAACGTACATATGTTCGCCAAAGTATTTTCTTGGGCGGCGCCAGTGTTAGGCATAAAAGTTATTGTGCGTAACTCGGAAAAGCAAACGGGTAAACCTTGTGTGTTTTTGGCTAATCACCAAAACAACTTTGATATGTTTACTCATACTGCTGCAGTGCCAAAAGGAACCGTTAGTTTAGGTAAAAAGAGCCTAGCGTGGATGCCTTTATTTGGGCAGATTTATTGGTTGTCGGGTAACATCCTGATTGATCGTAAAAATCGTAGCAAAGCTTTTGATACCATGGCCGCTACGGCGCGCAAGATTAAAGATAAATGCCTGTCAGTGTGGATTTTCCCAGAGGGAACGCGTTCACGCGGTAAAGGTTTATTACCGTTTAAAGCGGGTGCCTTCTATACTGCGATAGCAGCTGGAGTTCCTATGGTGCCAGTGCTTGCTTCAAATCAAGGTCATATTAAGCTAAACCGTTGGAACAACGGAGTAGTGATTATTGAAATGATGGAGCCAATTGACACAACGGGTATCGATAAAACGCAGGTGAAAGAGCTTTCTAAGCGAATTCATAGCATGATGTCGGAAAAATTATCTCAGTTGAACCAAGAAGCTTCAGCATTAATGACTAAAGCGGTATAATCGGTCGCGAAATTTTTGAGGAGTCATCGATGTCTATTGAACGTCAGTTAAACGAACAGAAACAAGAAAACAGCGAAATCGTTGAAGCGATTCTTGCGGATGGTTCATTACCAGATGCCGAGTATACGATTGAGCATCACTTTTCATCGACCAACTTTGATCGTTTAGAAAAGGCGGCTGTAGATGCATTTAAGCTTGGCTATGAAGTCAATGATGCAGAAGAGATGGAGCTAGAAGATGGCTCAGTGATCTACTGTTTTGATGCTGTTGCAAGCCATCAGCTAGATACAGCTTTGCTAGATGAAGCGTGTGAAAAAATGATCACACTTGCTGCTAAGCAAAAGATTGATTACGACGGTTGGGGCACATATTTCATCGACGAAAATGGCGAAGAAGTCAGAGATGACGATGAATATGATGACGAAGAGCCGCTACACTAATACTAATTGCTAGTGTCTGATATTCATAAAAATGCCCATCAATAGATGGGCATTTTTATATGGATTATACTGTTGGCTACTGTTGAGTCACACTGCAGTTACGGCCAGATTCTTTAGCTTGGTATAGCGCCTGGTCGGCTTGAGCTAACCAAATATCACTATCTGTCATATCAGGTTTTATATCGCAGATCCCCAAACTGATAGTCACTTTAATCAACTGCTCTTCATACATAATCTCAGATTGTTCAATCTTCTTACGTAAGCGCTCAGCAAAGAACAAGGCATTAGCTGCAGGCGTATTCGCGAGTATCACTCCAAACTCTTCACCGCCATAACGTCCAGCACAATCGGTTTCACGCAGTGACTTTTTAATAATGTGTGATACATTTTGAATGACCCTGTCACCAGCCTGATGACCATAGGTGTCGTTTATTGCTTTAAAGTGATCGATATCGAGCATAACTAAGCTGGTTTCACTGCCATAGCGGGCATAGCGGTCAAACTCTTTTTGTAAGCAGTGTTCCCAGTGGCGGCGATTATAGAGCTGACTTAATCCATCGACTTGGCTCAGGTATTCTAAGCGTTCGTTTGCTGATTTTAGTTGGAGCTTATTGATAGCTACATCAGTTACATCATACACAATCATGCTGATATGAGTGATCTCACCCGTTAGCGATGATAACGGCAATAAGGTGACATTTTGGTACATGAAGTCCGCTCTACCGGTTATTGGACGGTAGTTTTTAAACTGGAAAATAAAAGGTCGTTGTTCCCAGCTAATAAAAGCACGGTTTTCCAGTAGGTAGACCGACTCCATTTTTTGTTTTAGCCATTTAGCAGGTAGATAATCAAACTGTTCAAACAGATTTTTACCCTTAATTGAATTTGGGCTTACACCACTGTGGTTTTCCATAAAACCATTCCACAGCTGAATGTTAAAGTCACGATCGAGTACCACTAAACCTACTTCTATGGTCTGTACCATATCGATTAGCCAGTGGAGTTCGTTCATCGCACTGTTGTCTGCTGCTTTCTGATCTGTTGCCATCCTAATATCCATTTTAATCTAGCAAGTAGCCGAGTTTGTTGTTGAGTGTAGGCAAAGAATCTTCTGTAAATAGCAGCAAAAGATCGCACTGAATATCGTGATCCTCAATGCTGTAGTTGATCTCCATCGCCAGTGTACGACTCCATTTATCAGAGTTCTCGCTGATCAGGTGATTGACACTGCAGTGCCTACCTAAAATCACTGGATGGCTCTGGCTAAACTTCATATGAAGTTGTTCAGAGATCCCATTGAGAAAGGCGCCAATAAGCACATTGGCTGTATCGATCATCACTTCTAGTTCAGTTTCTTCATCTTCAGGGTTTTCAAGCTTCATCAGCTTAGCCATATCCTGAAATGATGAGTCATGGAACAAGAGTAGCGCTTCACCAGCAACGCCTGCACCAATAAAGCCTTGGCAAAGTGCCGATACGGTACCGTAATCCTCGGTGGCTTTAAGGGTCATCGTTAGCTCGCTGACTTCGAGCACATTGACGTTAGGAATAGGAAGTTTAACAAAAACGTTTAAGAGTTTAGCTAGCAGGTCTGCAGCGCGACCCATGGCAACGTTAGCCACTTCTTGGCAAGCATCACGTAGGTCGACTTCAATCATAGGTGCTTGTTGCTCTAAGCCACCAAGCGCTAATTCTAAGATGCCGTATTCTTGTAAAATGTGACTAATGGCGTCGGCACTGACAGGCTTTTGAATAAAGTCGAGTGCACCTAGGCCTTTTACTCGCTCATGAGCTTTAATTTGAATATCGCCAGACACCACAATAACCAGAGCGGGAAGATCTTCTCTTTGAATGGCTTCAAGAACTTGGTAACCGTCCATAACTGGCATATTTAGGTCCAGAAACACCACTTCGCCTTTACCTTCGCGAATTGCTTCTATTCCTTCGAGGCCATTGGTAGCGTATGTGATCTCAACATCCCAATCTTTAGGGAGCGTGCGCGCCATCTGTTTTCTGGCTAGCGCCGAATCATCACAAATTAATATCGGGAGCGGCATTATTGTTGTTCTTTCCTATTATCCATCAATTTCTTTATTTTCAGGACCATATAATTAGCGCTTAATTACATGGTCATTGAAGTCCTTATCACCATTTTTAACCAGCAGCTCGCCGCTGCAATACATTAAGATGAATTGCAGTCGAGAATCCTTGGCTAATGCCTTCGAAAAGAGATCGTTCTAGGTAGCTTCCATGACGTCATCCTTATGAGAAGGTGACGCGCTACGGCCCGATTATTAATTATCATCTAACTAATAGAAAGGCATATTTTGTGACAGTAAAATGACGATCGTCATTAATCCCGCACATGTTATAGGTATTAACCAAATATTCCAAATGTGTTAACTTGCAATCTGGACAGACCACTTGGCAAGAAAGGATGCGAAAATGACTGATGATTTAGTTGCTGTAACCCAAAAAAATGGTATTGCTTATGTAAGCCTAAATCGACCTGAAAAGTATAATGCACTGAATTATAAACTTTTTAAGGAGATCGACCTTTGCATAAAAAACTTGGCCAAAGATAAATCTTTGACTGCAGTGGTGCTTTTCGGTGCAGGCGGTAATTTTAGCTCAGGTTTAGACGTAAAAAGTGTGATGAGTTCGCCATTAGACGCAGTCAATCTATTATTTAAGTGGCTGCCGGGCAACGCAAATCTTGCACAGCGTGTGTCTATTGGTTGGCGACGATTACCTGTTCCAGTTATCGCTGTAATGGAAGGGATTTGTTATGGCGGTGGCATGCAGATTGTTTTGGGAGCCGACTTTAGAATCGCCTCCCCAGATTGCAAAATGTCGATTATGGAAGCCAAATGGGGGCTGGTACCTGATATGGCAGGTTTAGCCGGATTAAGGGAGTTAATGCCAAAGGATCAGGCGCTTATGCTAACTATGTCTGCAGATATTTTATCTGCAGATCAAGCTTTAAGACTTAATTTAATCACGGCTATCGAGCAAGATCCGATGGCAGCAGCAACGGCTCTCGCGACTAAGTTATCGCAAACATCCCCAGATGCTAATGCAGCAATTAAAGCGAGCATTAACAAAAACTGGTCCGCATCTATTAGGCAGTTACTCAGGCGTGAGTCTTGGTATCAAGTGCGTTTATTACTTGGAAAAAATCGTGTTATCGCGGCTATACGCCAAGCTAAAAATGCTGAAAAATCTTATAAAAAAAGACAATCTGGTTGGTAATTTAAGCGAAACGGTTAAAGTGTGAGCTGCGTCACAAAGGCTTGTTATTTATATGTGGTTGGGCAGCGCTTCTTTTACACTCCGCTCCATTCTAAAAAATCGGTAGCAGCACTCTGATCTTGCTAGCGATTATATACTATATCAACTAAAACTTAATTAATGGGACCCCTGATACTCATGCGTGAACTTTTTGAACGTTTTCTCTGGAGCAGCCGTTTATCGGTAATGTTTGGTGTGTTGTCTTGCATCGTTGCCGCTTTTGTTGTCTTTGCTATGGGGCTCAGAGATGTCGTGCATATGATTGAGTTGATCATGGGCTATATATTCAGCGGCAGCCATGCTGTACGTAATGATCTGGTTATGGTAGTGGTTGAGATCTTAGATACCTTTTTATTAGGTGCTGTATTACTTATTTTTGCATTTGGTTTATATGAACTGTTTATTAATAATCTGAAAGGCGCGAGTAAGAGCGATGCTGGCGGTAAGATTTTGATTATTAGTAGTATTGACTCGCTAAAGAGTAAGCTTGGTAAAGTGATTCTAATGATGCTGATCATCAAGGTGTTTTCTTTCTTCACTGAAATGAAGCCTACTTCGATGTTAGAGCTGCTTTATATGGGGATTACTGTTGTGCTCATTGCTGGTGCGTTGAAGCTTAGTAAAGATTAGTCTGTAGTTGCTGAACTGACTTAGCTGCATGCTCGTAATATGAAGCCTATCCATTCGGATAGGCTTTATTGATCCTAGCGGCAAAGCCTTTAATTAGATAAAGCGTGTTATCCCATGACATCGGCTGTGATAGGTCTAGTGCTAAAATCTGCTGGCTATAGCGGTTAGGAGCATTTTCAGGCGCTAAGTTCAACCTTTGAGGTTGAGTTGCAAGTGACTCACTGCTGCCATCACTTGATTGTAGATCCAGCACTGGCATGGTTAAGCTGGTTAGTTTCTTAGCCAGTTGTTTATTGATTGTGTCGATATCACTGTAAGGATTGATGACCACAAATACGTTAGGCGAGGGAAGGCGGTTTTCCTTAAGTAATCCGGCAACTAAATTAGCGCTCTCCCCAAAGGCGATAATCATTCGTTTACCACTATAGTCTTTGCCCAAACTGTCTAGTTGCATCATGGAGTTGAGCATAAAATCGTGCTGCTTTTGCTGGATTTTAGCCAGTTCTTCATCACTATAATCTGGTGTTTCTTGGTCAGCCAACAGAGTGTGCTCTTGCTCACCGGCTTTAGTTATTTCATCAGCTTTAGTCGCAAAATAAGCGGGCTGACTTAAACTCGCAGGAGTTAATGCTAGCGTTGCCCAACCGGAATGGTTGAGTTGATGGCGTAGATAGTTTGCTGCGCCGGGCGCATCGGCGCGTTGAGAGAAGTCAGGAACGATGATCGCTAACCCATGTTTGGCTTTGCCTAGCCATGGTCTGAGTAAAGCAGGGATCTCTTGGCCATTAACTTGTAGTTGTTTGATTTCGTTTGCTGGTAAATAGTGGTAATTATCCGTGGTCAGCTCTGCAGTGAAAGCGCTCGTGGAGTAGAAGATAGCCCCTGCAAATGCACTCATACTTAATGTCATTAAAGCAAAGCGCTGGAATAAAAAAATAGAAAACTTCATCTTGGCAAACAACCTTTTATACCTACGACATAGATGACGGTAAGCGCAACAGTATATACGTTTAGCAGGTATAAAAAAGCCCTGACAAGTCAGGGCTTTTCGATTTGTATCAGCTTAATTAAGCGTGGCTAACTAATACCAATCTAATTGCATCAAGCTGTAGCTTGCTGCTGTCTAAATAACGGTTTAGCTCACCCATCTGCTCGCTTAAGTGACTAAGTTCTTCGTCACGAATGTTAGGGTTAACCGCTTTAAGTGCTTTTAAGCGCTCAAGCTCGCCTGACAGCTGGCTAGTCATCTTTTCACGTGCGCATTCAGTAAGCGTATGTAGCTCTGCATTGGCAAAGGCTTCAGCTTTAGAGAATAACGGATGTAAGATTGCTTGCGAGGCATTAACTAGCTTACTTGCGATATGACGGTTCACCGCACTCAACTGCTTGTTAAAGCTTTCGTAAGTCACGTTGTCAGACAGGTTATTACCGTTCTTATCTAGCAACACACGAATAGGTGTTGGTGGTAAGTAGCGGTATAGCTGACTTGACTTAGGTGCAGATGCATCGGCTAGGTAAATAAGCTCTAAGAACACAGTACCAGCAGGTAATGCCTTATTCTTCAGTACCGCAACGCTTGTCGTACCGGTTTCAGATGAAGTGATTAAGTCTAGACCCGTTTGTACCAATGGATGCTCTTGGGTGATCAACGCGATATCATCACGAGACAATGCCATGTCACGGTCAAATGTTACGGTAATACCGTCTTCTGGTAACCCTGGGTATGTTGGGAACATCATGTGTTCGCTTGGATGCAAGACAATCGCGTTCTCGCCGCTATCTTCTTGCTCAACACCAATAATGTCCCATAGGCGAATCACCGAGCCAATTAGCTGAGTATCTTCATCTTTTTCCGCCAGGCTTTGTACTAGCTTGTTAGCACGCACACCACCGTGAGAATTGATCTCAAGCAGTTTGTCACGGCCTTGCTCCATCGCCAGTTTAAGCTCTTGATAACGGGTCTTAGTATTATCAAGTAAGCTCGCTAGGGTCTCTTCATCATTATTCAACAAGGTTTCTAGTAACTCACCAGAAAACTCGTTAAATAGAATGTGACCACTTGGGCAAGTGCATTCAAAGGCGTTCAAACCTTGGTGATACCACTCAGTTAATCTTTCTTGTGCGGTGTTGGCTAAGTAAGGTAGGTGGATCTCAACATCGTTCTTTTGACCGATACGGTCCAAACGACCAATACGCTGCTCTAGTAGATCTGGGTTTAACGGCAGATCAAACAATACTAGGTTGCTGGCAAACTGGAAGTTACGACCTTCAGAGCCGATTTCACTACAGATCAGCGCCTGAGCACCACCGGTTTCTTGGGCAAAGTAAGCGCCAGCTTTATCGCGCTCGATAATAGACATGCCTTCGTGGAAAACAGTCGCTTGAATACCTTCACGGGTGCGTAGTGCTTCTTCTAGGCTTAGAGCCGTTTCAGCTTGGCTCGCAATAATCAGCACTTTCTTGCTGCGGTTGTTCTTTAGGAAATCAATTAGCCAGTCAACACGTGGATCGAACTTCCACCATGCCGCACTGCCGCTATCGAAATCTTGGTAGATCTTCTCTGGGCTAAGCACTTGGCGAACTTTAGCATTAGTATCTAAATGCTTGTTCATCATCGAGCTAACGCGGTAAGCTGTCACATACTGCTCAGGCATTTTTTGCGGATGTGTGTGCAAAATACGCTGCGGGAAGCCTTTTACAGATGCACGACTGTTACGGTATAGCACGCGGCCAGTACCATGGCGGTCAAGCAAGTCTTGCAATAAGCCATCGCGCGCTTGGAAGCGGCTGTCGGCATCCGCAGACTCATCTTGAATTAATTCAATGTTAGCGCTGATGTCTTTTTCAGATAAAAGACCCGTTAAGCTAGCAATTGCTTCAGCAGATAACTGCTCACCTGAGGCTAGGGCGTCCGCAGCAGTTGCAACGTCTTTGTAGCTGTCTTCTTCTTTTAAGAAAGCTTCATAGTCGTAGAAACGATCTGGATCCAGTAGTCGCAGACGCGCAAAGTGGCTCTGGTGACCTAATTGATCTGGGGTTGCAGTAAGCAATAGTACGCCAGGGATTTCTTCACTCAATGCTTCAACAATTTGGTAAGCACGGCTTGGCGCTTCTTCAGACCATTCTAAGTGGTGCGCTTCATCAACAACCATTAGATCCCAATCAGCATCTAAGGCTTGATCTAAACGGCGTTTTTTACGCAGTAGATCTAATGAACAGATCACTAGCTGCTCAGTATAGAATGGGTTGTCATGATCAGCATAAGCTTCAACACAACGGTCTTCATCGAATACTGAGAAGCGCAGGTTAAAGCGGCGTAGCATTTCGACTAACCACTGGTGGCGAAGTGTGTCTGGCACGATAACCAAAATACGCTCAGCACGGCCCGTTAGTAGCTGCTGGTGGATAATCAAACCGGCTTCGATAGTTTTACCTAAACCCACTTCATCGGCTAGCAATACGCGCGGTGCAAAACGCTGACCTACTTCGTGAGCAATCCACTGCTGATGCGGGATCAGTCCTACTCGTGGCCCTTGCAGTCCTAACAAGTCTGATGTGGCTAGCTTATTGCGAAGCTGCTGACATTGGTAACGCACATTAAATCTATCTAGACGATCGATTTGACCGGCAAATAAACGGTCTTGTGGTTTATTGAAACGAATGTTGTGATTAAGCAAAGTTTCGCGCAGGCTAACTTGCTCACCGGTTTCGTTATGAGTGCCGTGGTAAATAATCAGTGAATCTTTTTCTTCAACTTCAGTGACTGTAAGACTCCACTCTTCGTGGCTCTCGATACTGTCGCCTGGATTGTAGATAACACGTGTAAGCGGGGCTTCGGTGCGAGAAAACAATCTATTTTCGCCAGTGGCTGGGAAAAGTACGGTCACCATGCGACCTTCAACTCCAACAACGGTACCTAAACCTAATTCTGATTCAGTGTCACTGATCCAACGTTGACCTAAGGAAAACGGCATTTAAAACTCTCATATACTGGGTGAATCACAAGGGGCGCGTATGTTATACCAATCGCGAGCATATTGAAAATTGAACCCGCTAATATTCGCCTTAATCTGAAATAATAGTGTACTAAATAATCAGTTGCTCTGAAGTATTTTTTTGTGTCATGCCTTTGTCATATCGCCGCTATATCAATGGTTGTCTGTTGAAGATACAAAAACAGGTTTAAAAAATTACATAGAATATTGAAGCGCACGGTTATTGGTGGCAGTATAAAGTTAACGTTAACAAATTTATAACCAATAAAAGGAGCTGGGCATATCTTGTAATTGACTACTAATGCACAATTGGAGGCGCCATGGAACAAAACGACAGAAAGTTGTTTGTACTGGATACCAACGTATTACTGCATGAACCTTTAGCGATTTATTCCTTTAAGGAACATGACGTAGTCGTACCAATGACAGTTCTTGAAGAACTGGACCTGATTAAAGATAGAAAACGAGACGTCAGCCGTGATGCTCGAGTCGCGATTAGAGCATTAGAAGATATATTGGGTGGCCAAACTACCCCTGAGCAAATTGTCCAAGGCGTGCCACTACCGAGTCGAGAAGGTCAAGGCGAGGTATCGGGTTCACTCTCTATTTTCCCCGACCATCAAATCGAATTCACCATCGGCAGCATGCCTGGTGACAATAACGATAACCGCATTATTAACACCGCGTTACACCTGCAGCAATTGCACCAACCTCGTAGAGTCGTACTCGTTACTAAAGATATTAATATGCGCCTAAAAGCTAAAGGTGCGGGTATCGAGCAAGTTGAAGACTATCGAACCGATCAGTTAATCGATGATATTCGCTTTCTGACCAAAGGTTTTCATCGTATTGAAGGTGACTTTTGGGCACATACCGATGACGTAACGACTGAAAGTGATGGTCGTCATACAGTGCATAGTGTGCCACTCGAAAAGCTTGGCGATGATATGTTCTACACCAATCAATATCTGTTGGATGAAGGTAGTGAGTTCTGTGGTCGTATTATTGAAAAAACGCCGACAGAGCTTAAGTTTCTTGATTTAGGCCAAGAACGATTGCTCAATCTTGAGGCTTGGGGGATTAGGCCAAAGAATATTTATCAGGGTATGGCAATGCAAGCGCTGTTGGATCCAGACATTGATCTGGTTATTTTAACTGGCCCCGCAGGTTGTGGTAAAACTTTGCTCGCGATGGCCGCGGCGCTTGAATTGGTGGTTGAGCAAGGTAAGTATGAAAAAGTCATCGTTACCCGTAATACCCCTGAGATTGCCGAGTCGATTGGTTTCTTGCCGGGTACCGAAGAGGAAAAGATGGCACCTTGGTTAGCAGCGATTACCGATACCCTTGAAGTACTGCATAAGAATGACGTCAATCCTAGTGGTAGCATGAACTACATTATGGATAAGGCTAACATTCAGTTTAAGTCGATTAACTTTATGCGCGGTCGTTCGATTCAAAACTCAGTTGTATTGCTCGATGAGTGCCAAAACTTAACCGCGTCACAGATCAAAACCATGATCACGCGCATGGGTGAGGGCACTAAGTTGATTTGTAGTGGTAACTTGGCGCAAATTGACTCCAATTACCTCACCGCAGTGACCTCTGGATTGACCTATATTGTCGAACGTTTTAAAGATTTTGATGGCAGTGCAAATGTCTATTTAAATGGGGTTGTACGTTCACGTTTAGCTGAGTTTGCAGAAGAAAACCTATAGCTAATATTGTTTTCTAGGATGATTGATTAGGGCCTCACACTCGTAGAGGCCTTTTTTTAACTTTTAAGTTACATTTTTAAGCTATTATTGAAAGCTATCTTACTGATATTATTAACTCCAAAGGCCTGCTTTAAGGCGTTGCGCATTTGAATAATCTCAAAAGAGTATTACCAAGGGTTGTAAATGAAACGGATTGAACCGACGCTTCAGTTAAAGTCAACGATTCAAAAAAACTATAATCGAGCCGTTTTTTACACCTACATTGGCGTAATCATCATGGCGTCGCTTACCGCATGGATGTCATTTGACCGACAAAAAGCGCAGCTGATCCAGCAAACTGAAGAGTTAGTTGAACGTCATGTGCTGCAGGTCGATTTACTACTTGAGTCGAGTATTCGCGCGGTTAAAAGTCTGCGTAACGTGGCGGTTGATCATCTGCGTTTAGGAGAATTAGTCCGTAAAGAACGTTTACCTCAGTATGAAAAGTTTAACGAAAGCGGCCAGTTTTTTACCTTAGAGCCGAGCTATGCCAAAAGTGGTGAGCCATTTACCAATATGGGACGCATCACGGGCGCGGGCTCACTTAATGGCCGTAGCGACAAGTTTTATCAAGAACTAGAGATGCTATTTGAGCTGTCTCTATCTTTTCCTGTCGCCAATGAAGCGGCGCCTAAAGCCTCGTCTATCTACTACATCTCTAAACGCCGCATCATGTCGTATTATCCGTGGCCGTCTGATGAGCAACGATTTCGTGATGAACTGCTTAATAAGAAGCAGTTTCAACTAGTCACACCATCAAATAATCCGCAGCGCAGTATTGCCTGGAGCCCTGCATACGTAGAAGCCACAGGTAAAGGTTTGCTGACTACCTTAGGCGTGCCTATCTATTTAGAAGATGAGTTTATTGGCTCGATCAATTTAGATATGACACTTGCATCGCTGCGTAAGCAAATCCGCTTGTATTTTAAAATGCCGGGTACGGTTATTTTGCTGGATCAAAATAACAATATTTTGACCCACAGCGATATCGACACCTCTGATGTAAACCGGGTTTATCACATCAGCCAGAAGATCCCGTCTGAGCTGCACTCAATTCCTGAATCAGAGTTGTTTGATGCCCATGAAGGCATTATTCGTAATGGTTACTACATTCACTCGGTGGCTCTGCACAATGCACCGTGGCGTCTATTGTATCTACAAGATGTTGACGACCTATTTAAAGATTCGTGGGAAAAACTTGAGCTTACATTCCTATTAGTGGTGTTGGCGCTATCGATTTTGGTGACAATTGTTCACTGGCAAACACGTCGCTCGTTCGTTAATCCAGCATCGCGTTTATTGACTCATTTAGAAGAGTGTTCGGCTGAGCCAATCAAGCCTCCAGAAAAGATCACCGTAGGCTGGGCTCCATGGTTCCAGCTAGTGAGCCGAATTTTTGAAGAAAACAAACAGTACACACGGCATTTGGCTGAGCAAAACCGCCGGCTCGATAAGCTGGTGGCACAACGTACTGAAAGGCTAAAAGACACCACAGAGCGTCGCGAGCAAGAGTATGCACTATTGCGATCGCTACTCGACTCAATCCCTGAAGCGATTGTGTTTAAAGACAAAGAAGGCCGTTATTTAGGTTGTAATAAGTCGGCAGAGCGCATGTTAGGTTTCAGTGAGAGCGAAATGATCGGCCAGTTCTCAGATGCCTTAACGCCAGATGAGCAGGCGATACGTATTCGCGCTGAAGATGAACGCGTTTTAACGGATAGAACACCACTGCGTTATCAAGAAAAAGTCGATATTGCCGGTAAACCAGTATTGCTCGATGCACTTAAAATCCCATTTTATAACCGCCGTGGTGAACTACTCGGTTTGATTGCCGTATGGCGTGACGTAACCCGAGAATATGAATCTGCTGAGCAGCTACGTCTGTCTGAAGAACGTTATCACTTAGCCATGGATGCGGTAGAAGATGGTCTTTGGGATTGGTATTTAGATTCAGAGCAGATTATCTGTAACCCAGCGTATTACTCAATGTTGGGGTATAAGGTTAACGAATTCCCGGCACTCGTTTCGACTATAGACGAGCTTATTCACCCAGACGATCTGATTCGAGTACAAGAGTACCGCGAGCAATACCTAAGCGATCCTATTGGTGCTTACGACATCGAGTTTAGAATGTTAGGTAAGAGCGGTGAGTATCATTGGTTGCTATCTCGTGGGCGTATGGTGGAGTTTACTCCGAGCAATCAGCCAAAGCGTATGGTGGGTACCCATAAAGATATTACTCGTCATAAGCGTAACGAAGTGGCGATGCTGGAAGCCAAGCAAGATGCGGAAATGGCTAACCTGTACAAGAGTGAGTTCTTGGCCAATATGAGTCATGAAATCCGTACACCAATGAATGCCATTATCGGCATGTTACAGCTGGCGCAGCGCACCTCACTCACAGCACAGCAAAAAGATTACCTTGAAAAAGCTGGATTCTCGGCGCATTCATTACTACGAATTATCAACGATATTCTTGATTTTTCTAAAATTGAAGCCGGTAAACTGGAGCTTGAACGCGTGGGATTCCCACTGGATAAAGTACTAGAACATGCGCTAGATCTAAACGCACTTAAAGCACAAGAAAAAGGCGTTGAGTTACTGCTGTATGCACCGGTTACTGCTGGTTTGATCTTAGAAGGCGATCCGCTGCGTTTAGGTCAAGTACTGATTAACTTACTATCAAATGCCGTTAAATTTACTCAGTCGGGTGAAATCGAGCTCGGTTGTGAAGATGTTGGTGAGCGCGATCATCGCATCACGCTTAAGTTCTGGATCCGCGACACTGGTATCGGTATCACTAAAGAGCAGCAGGCGACTTTGTTTGATGCCTTTGCTCAAGCTGATGGTTCTACTACCCGTAAATATGGCGGCACCGGCTTGGGTTTGTCTATCAGTAAGCACTTAGTGTCAATGATGGGCGGCAAAATGCAGGTTGAAAGTGAAGTTGGTGAGGGGAGTACTTTTAGCTTCACCATTAGCTTTGAGATTGCCGAAGAAGCTGAGGTATTGCCATTAATCGTACCTGAAACCTTAGGTAACCTGAGAACACTGGTTATTGACGACAATCCTACGGCATTACAGATCTATTCGAGTGTGATGCGAGACTTCCATTTCCATGTTGATACAGCGGCAAGTGGCCCTGAAGGCCTTTATAAGCTTGAGAATAATCCGGTCGATCTGATCTTGTTGGACTGGATGATGCCTGAAATGGATGGTATTGAAGTCATTAATAAGATCGATGAAATGGTTGCAGACGGTCGTTTAGCAAAAAGACCCGTTATTATGATGATGACGGCATATGCCGCTGAGCCGATGCAAAAAGATGTTGCTGAAGCTAATGTCTATGCTTTGCTGCAAAAGCCGTTTAAGGCTTCATCTTTGTTTGATGAGATTATTTCAGCCTTTGCTGACGAGCCAAGTTTGAACCCTCTGCCAGAGGTGATGGAAGAAGTCGAAGATAAAGATGCGGGTTATATCTTGCTTGTAGAAGATAACTTTATTAACCAGCAAGTGGCGACCGAGCTTCTTAAGAGCGCGGGTTACACCGTCGACGTGGCTGAAAATGGTCAAATTGCTCTCGATATGATCGATAAAGCAACTTATGACGCCGTATTAATGGATATTCAAATGCCAGTAATGGATGGTCTTACGGCTGCTAAAGAGCTACGTAAGCGTTATTCAACTGAACAACTTCCAGTTATTGCGATGACGGCTCATGCTATGTCAGGCGATAGAGAAAAAAGTTTAGCTGCAGGCATGAACGCGCATATCACTAAGCCGATTGTGCTGACTGAGCTGTTTGACACCTTAAGTCACTGGATCACTAAATGCGGTAGAAAGTCTTAAGTAAACATTTGATCGCGATAGTTGTTCAAATAGACCAAGATAGGCTTGCTAAAGTGCAAGCCTATTTATTAAGCTGATCTAATGACTGATTAATAATAAAGACAATCGAGCTAAATACGATTGCGACCAACAAGATCAAGGAGATCGAATGAGACCCTACAAGCTCGCGCTGGCAATAGCACTTGCCGTTGTGCCCATGACCAGCGCCGTGGCTGCCACCACAAACACAGCAACGATTATAAAGAAAAGTCAGGCAGCAACAGGTTTCATTAATCTGTTTTATGAACAAGCTTCTGGTGAGTTATATCTTGAAGCCAATAAGCTTAACCAACCTTTTTTAATGCTCACCAGCCTGCCTCATGGCGTGGGATCCAATGATATAGGCTTAGACCGTGGCCAACTTGGTCGTACTCGAATGGTGCAATTTGAACGTCATGGTCCTTACCTTATTTTAAAACAGCTCAATACCGACTATCGCGCTAATACTGAAAATGCAGCAGAGCAGCGTGCAGTTAAAGAGGCGTTTGCTGAATCAGTATTATGGCGTGGCAAGTTGGTTACAGGTAAGCGCAACCTTGTAGCGATCAACGATCTAGTGGTGAATGATTTTCACGGGATCAGCGATGCTCTAGAGCGAAGTAAGCAAGGGAGTTATCACCTCGATAAGAGCAAGTCACTGATTTTGCCCGAAGGAGTAAAATCGTTTGAGCGCAATAGCGATATCGATGTGTTATTGACCTTTGACGCAGCTAAAGCCGGTAACTATGTGGCTCAGGTCACGCCAGATGCTAAACACTTGTCGGTTCGTTTACGCTATTCATTTATTGCCTTACCAGAAGAGGGCTATCAAGCTCGTGCTTATCACCCATTAAGCGGCTACCTGTCGGATGAATATCTAGATTATGGTACTCGCGTTGATGAAGATATTCGTCAGCGTTTTTTATTGCGCCACCGTTTAGAAAAAGTTACTCCGGGTAGCGCACCTAGCCAAGTGGTTAAACCTATTACTTACTATCTCGATCCGGGTGTACCAGAGCCTATCCGCAGTGCACTCCTAGAAGGTGCTAGCTGGTGGGAAGATGCCTTTACTGATGCGGGTTTTATTAACGGTTTTAAAGTTGAGTTATTACCAGAAGATGCCGATCCTCAAGATGTACGCTACAACGTGATCCAATGGGTACATCGCGCCACTCGTGGTTGGTCATATGGTGCAGCGGTTACCGATCCACGTACCGGTGAGATTATTAAAGGCCATGTGACGCTCGGTAGTCAGCGAGTGCGCCAAGATCATTTGATCGCCCGTGGCTTAACCGCAGGTTGGCAAGATCGCGCTGCTGCCGATGAAGCTTCTATGCAGTTAGCGTTAGCACGTATTCGTCAGTTATCTGCCCATGAGATTGGCCACACCTTAGGCCTAGATCATAATTTTGCCGCATCGAGCAATAACAATGCTTCAGTGATGGATTACCCACATCCAATGGTAAGTATTAATGGCGATAAAATTGATATCAGTAAGCCCTACGATGAAGGCATTGGTGCTTGGGACAAATACACTGTGGCTTATGGTTATGGTGAATACGCTGATCCACAGGCCGAGGCTGTAGGGTTAGCTCAATTGCGTGATGATGTACCAAAGCAAGGGCTGCGCTATATCGGTGAGGCTGATTCTCGTTCGGCAGCAGCGAGTAATGCCTACGCTAGCCTTTGGGATAATGGCAATGATCCAGTTGCAGAGCTGACTCGCTTAGCTGAAGTTAGAGCTAAGGCAATCAATGACTTCTCTGCAGAGGCTTTATTGGCAGAGCAACCTCAAGGTGAGCTACAAGACGCTTTTGTGCCAATTTACCTGCTCACACGTTTTCAAATAGCAGCTGCGGCCAAAATGATAGGTGGCACTACTTACAGCTACAGTGATGGTGTTGACGGTAAAACTTGGCACTATGTAGCGCCAGCGATTCAACAACAAGCGCTTGAAACGTTACTCACTACACTATCGGCAGAGCAGTTAGTTGTGCCAGAAAAGCTACAAGAGATCTTAGTGCCCAAAGCGGGGAATTATTACAAAACACGTGAAAGCTTTGATTCGGCACTTGGCGTCGTAACAGATCCTTTAGCAATGGCAGAAGGGTTAAGTCGTCTCACCTTGTCACAAATCTATGCACCAGCGCGGATCAATCGTGTCAATCAAGCATACCTAAGTGATAAAGAGCAGTTATCTGTGGCAAAGCTGACCGATAAGGTGTTTGCCCATACCGTATTTAGCGATATTCCTACTGGACATGAGTTGGGCGTGTGGATGCGAGTTAATGCGGTAACCCTTGATAGCATATTAGCGAGTTTCCATAACGAGCAAACACGTCCTGAAGTTAAAGCGCAGTTAGCGGAGCGTCTACATTATTTGGTTAAACAGCTAAAACGCAAAGTGAAGCGCGTCAGTGCATATGAAGCTGCGCACTTTGCTTGGTTGCAGCAGGGGGTCGAAAAAGGCCTAAAGGACGCAGACGCTAAGTTAATCGCTAAGCCTTTGGCATTGCCACCAGGTTCACCTATTTAACCTTTAGCTAATGAGCTGCTCACTAAAAGGCATGATGTATTCATGCCTTTTTTATTGCACAAAATCTCCCTACATGACGAGAAGCACTTCGACAATAGTTAATAATATTCACATAATTTGTGACCTTATGAGGTGATTTTTACCACTTGTCACTTGCAACAAACGTGGCAGTTGCAGTGATAATTTGGATTCATTTGTTATTTTGTTGCTACAAACAGACATTATTTCTTATGTTATAAAACAACTTTCAATTAACAATAAAAGCACCTTAACTCAGTTGCTTACAGCATCTCTCTAGCACGTAAATTACAAATTGCACTTAGTTTTTTGTGTTTTAAATTGTATCAAAATGCAATATTTGCCTCTTTTTTGTTCTCTAAAACGAACAAATAACTTATGCTGTTTGTTAAGCGAATGTAGGCAAATAAGATTGGAGTTGTATATGAATAAGTTAACCAGCGTAGCCTTAACACTAGCGATTGGCTGTATCTCTACTTCAGCAATGGCAGAACGACCTGATTTTTCGAAGACAGCTGCAGCACATGCAGATTATGATTTTTCTAAAAATGTCTCGGCTGCTGACCAGCCAAATCAAATTCAGCGCGTGTCGACACGCCATGATTTTTCAAAAACATTAGCAGCAACTAGCGACTATGATTTTGTAAAAAATCCACAGGCGCAAATGAGCGTCTATAATAAGCCAGCTAGCCAACATGATTTCTCTAAGACAGAGGCGTTGCGTAATAGCGGTATGTAAAGTTCGAGCGAGTTTAATAAAAAGGGCTACTGACGAGTAGCCCTTTTTTTATGGCTGGTTATTCAATTCGCTCATCGACTCGCTTGCTTAGACGGTAGGCATCGATAGCTGCAATTGCCCAAGATAACACAAACCCTGCAGTGGCAAGATTGACATAAAGCGCTTCGTTGCCAACAGGCGCTTGGGTCACTGCGCTGTAGATCGCATTGAGCTCTAACGGGATCTGACCATTCAATATTTGCTGTGAAATAAGCTGCGCACGCTCATAAGCATGCCACAGCAGATAAGAGAGTCCGCCCAATGAGCTGATTAAAAATACAGTCCCCATAAGTGGTTTTTTTAGATAAAAATGACCAGCGCCCGGACAAGCAAGGACTGATAACAGTAAAGCTTTCATTGATGTTTTCATGGATTGTGGCTTTTAATAAAGGCAGTGATCATTCGAGATCGATACGGCGGATCGCTTGTGTGAGAAAGTCACTCTTAGCTTGAAGGCGAGCTTTTATCTCATCATCACTTCGGTAGGTATTTAGTTGGCTGTTTACGCCTTGGAGCTCTTGTACTAACCAGCCACGGATCATCACGTAGTAGCGCGAATCCGTGCCATAATGGCTAATCAATTCTAGCGAATTTTTAGAGGGTTTCTTTATGGCGTTATCAAGCGCTTTCACCATCACGCCAATAGTATATTCTTCAGATTGCTCAGCTGGATTAGCTTGAGCTGGCAGGGTAAACATGGCGCTTAGTAGTCCCGCGCTTAAAAGCACTGTACTTAATAGAAGTGTGCTAGTGGTCAGTTTGTTGCGGTAGTTAAACTTCATTTACGCCCCCAATCTACAAATTGATTAGGCTAGATTAGCAGCCATACAGGGCAAATACTCTTTAATTTTTGTTTATCTAATATCAAGCTGTAAACAAAAGTTCGCTACTGAAAGTAGAACCTAGAAATGAAAAACCCTGATTAAGCGAACTTAATCAGGGGCGCCGGGAAGCAAATTTTCGGGGTTGACGATTACTTGGTTGAAGACCTCCTTAATGACAATTCATTATGCAAATACCTTATCGACAGTAGGTTGCGATCCGCTTAAGCGCTCTGCTTATGTGGATAAACAATTCTGAACGCTAAGGTGTAGGTCACCGGCAAAACAATTAATGTAAGTACTGACGCAAAGCCCAGACCAAAGATGATGGTGATAGCCATTGAGCCAAAGAAAGCGTCTGACAATAATGGGATCATACCTAGCATAGTGGTGATCGCCGCCATCAATACCGGTCTAACGCGACTCACCGCCGAGTCAACCACGGCTTGATAAGCTTCTTTACCTTGAGATAACTCAAGGTTGATCTGATCCACTAATACAATGCCGTTCTTGATGATCATACCGGTCAAGCTGAGTAAGCCTAACAGCGCCATAAAGCTAAAGGGGGCATCAAATAACAGTAAGCCCGATACCACACCAATTAACGATAAAGGCACGGTGAACCAAATCACCAATGGCTGCCTGACGGAGTTAAACAGCAGCACAGTGATTAAAAACATTGCTAGATAACCCAGTGGAATAGAACTAAATACCGATTCCTGTGCCTCCATTGAGGTTTCATACTCGCCGCCCCATTCAAGCTCGTAACCAGCAGGTAGTGAGATCGCTTCAATATCGGTTTTGATCTTTCTAAATACCGAGTCAGCGGTTTCATCTGTGCCGTTAACGGGATCGGCGAGTACTGAGATCACTCGTTTACGATCGCGGCGCATAATCAAAGGATCTTCCCATTCAGTGGTAAAGTCTGAGACCACTTGGGTTACCGGTACAAAGGTATTGTTTTCACTGCTCCAGATTTGCAGTTTCCAAATACTTTCAGCATCGAGTCGCTCTTGCGCTGGTGCACGAGCAATAATCGGCAGTAGATGACTGTTCTCGCGATAGGTACCCACTTGCTGGCCACTAAAGTTCGTCAGCAGGGCATTGTCGAGATCTTGCTTGCTGATCCCGGTTTCTCTTGCCTGTGCCAGTGCCAATTGTGGGCGCACTAAAGTCACTTGGTTACGCCAGTTATGACGCACGCCTACCGCAGTTGGTTCGTCTTTTAATATGGTTTCGGCCTGGGCCGCGAGTTGGCGCAGTACTTGTGGATCTTCACCATAAAAACGCGCTTCGATTTTTGCCGCAGGGCTAGGGCCATTTTCCATATACTTAAAACGGTACTGGGCTTCTGGATACTTAAGGCTTAGCTCGCGTTCCAGTACGCGCATATATTTATTTAGCGTCTCAAGATCGGTCATTTCCAATAAGATCTGACCATAGGCCTTGTAGCCTTTTTCTGGCACATAAGACAACACAAAACGCTGGGCACCTTGGCCGATCACTGTGGTTAAGTTAACCAAACCGGTATCTTGGATCTTTTGCTGCTCAAGCAGATCGGTTTCGATACGGCTAATCAAACGTTCGGTGGCTTTAATATCTGAGCCTTCAGGCATCCACACATCGACAAAGAACATTGGTGTGTTAGAAGCAGGGAAGAACACGTTCTTCACATGGCCAAAACCCACTACCGATGAGATCAATGCGGCAATCACCAGCAGTAAAGTCACCGCCCTAAAGCGCATTGCGAGGTTTAGCGTTTGACGGTAAAGCTGGAATAACCAACCCTTGTATGGATCGTCATTTTCATCTTCAGAGATCACCCCATCTTTAAACATTAAGTTGCAGAAGAAAGGCGTAAGTGTCATGGCGGTGATCCAGCTGATAAACAGTGAGATCAACAACACTTGGAACAAGGAAATACAGAACTCACCAGTGGCATTGTCTGACAGTCCAATAGGCGCAAAGGCGATAATCGCAATAATGGTTGCGCCTAGCAGCGGCCACTGGGTTTGCGAGATCACTTGTTTGGCAGTTTCTAAGCGGCTTTGCCCGCGCTTAATGCCAATCAAAATGCCTTCGGTAACCACAATGGCGTTATCAACCAACATACCGAGTGCGATGATCAGTGCGCCCAAAGAGATGATCTGCAACTCAATGTTGAGTATGTTCATCACTACAAAGGTGCCCAAAATCGTCAGCAGCAGTACTAAGCCCATTAATAGGCCAGAACGAACACCCATAAAGATAAGTAGTACGCCAATAACGATCGCAATTGACTCGGCCAAGTTAACCAGAAAGCCATTGACCGTCTGGTCCACCATCTTACTTTGATCGTAAACCGTATCGAGTGACATGCCGATAGGCAGTTCACTGTTAAGCTCAAGCATGCGCTCATTCACGGCTTCGCCGACTTTAACTACGTTGACGCCACTTGAAAACGAGATCCCGATAGACAAGGCCTTGTTGCCATCGGCATGATAAATACTATCTGGGGTCTCTTCGGTATCTTTATAGATCTTAGCAATGTCACCTAAGTAAATTAATTTGGCGCTGCCCGGTGTGCTAATCACCAGGCGTTCCATCTGGCTGACATTATTAAACTCGCCCGTAGGGTGGATACGAATACGGTTATCACCCACCAAAATACTGCCGGCGTTAGATACTACGTTTTGGCTGTTAACCAATGAATAGATGTAGTTCTGATCTAAGCCTAACGCGTTAAGCTTTTGCTGTGAGATCTCAACCACCACTTGTTCGTTAACAATACCGGCAATAGTGACTTTCTTAATACCGTCAACCAGCACCAATTCACGGCGTAAAAAGTCGGCATAGTTTTGTAATTCACGATCGGTATAACCTTCACCGGAGACATTTAATAAAATGCCGTACACATCACCAAAGTCATCGATTACCGATGGCGTCATCACCCCTGGTGGTAGCTCTACCGCTTTATCATTTATTTTGCGGCGTACTTCGTCCCACATTTGGGGTAATTCACTGGCGTCATAGTTTTCTTTAACTTCAATTTCAATCTGCGACAGGCCTGCACTGTTTACTGAAATGATATGTTTAATACCATCAAGTTGCTGCAAGGCATCTTCGAGCGGCAGGGTCACTTCTTCTTCAACCTGCTCAGGTGACGCGCCGGGGTAGGCGGTAACCACTAAGGCTTGCTTGATAGTAAACTCAGGAAACTCCAACTGGCCTAAGCTTAGGAATGAAATGCTACCGCCAACCAGTAGCAGTAAAGCAAACATCCAGCTTATGACTTTATGGGTTATGGAATATTCAGCAAAATTCATGTGCTAATCTCTTGTAAAGCGTGCTCGAAATCGTCCCAGCTTTGATAACTGAGAAAGCTTAGATAACTAAAATTGTCGAGAACTAAAAATTGTCGATAAGTGAAAGTATCTATATTAGAGGGGGCGTTTACACGCCACGTTGCCAGCGTAGTGGCTTAACTTGTAGATCTTCAGACAGATACTGTACGCCCGCCACCACGATTTGGTCGCCTACGCTAATACCATCAACAATCTCAATGCCATCAGTGGTGACCTTACCTAAAGTCACAATATGTTGGTTCACTTTGCCAAGCTCTGTGTTGTAGGCCCAAACGACATGCTGACCGTCCAGATCGCGTTTGCTGATAGCCGCAGCTGGTAAAACAGCATTGACGCTTTTAGCGCTATGGTTAGCAATATCAACAGTGAGTTCAGCGCTCATGCCTGGCAGTACCGTCATGTTGCTAGGGCGAGGCAGAGTAAATACCACCTCATAACTCTGAGTACCTGGGGTGACTTGGGTCGCGTGCTCTTTCAATGATGCGTTAAAAGTAAGGCTCGGATTATTAGCAAAGCGCACCACAGGTTGAGTCACTGCATTAGGGTTAAATTGCGTCACGCTGCTGGTTAGCGATTCAGGTACTTGAATAACAACATCAATATTGCTGTCCTTTTGCAATACCAATACTGACTGATTAGCTTGGATCATCTGGTAGTTATCAATCGCAATCTTAGCAACAGTGCCATTGTAAGGAGCGGTAAGCTCGGTGTAACTTAGCTGATCTTGCGCGCTAGCAAGATTGGCTTTAGATGACTTTAATTGCGCCGAGGCCAAGTCATAGTCTGCTTGAGAGATAAGCTCGCGGCGCAATAGTTCGCCCTTACGCTTAAAGTCCGCTTTAGCCAGTTCATAGTCAGCTTCACGGTTAAGCAAGGTGTTACGGGCATCACGGCTATCGAGACGCGCAAGAACATCGCCTTTTTCAACCTGTTGACCTTCAACCAAGTCAAAATCGACTAAGTGGCCAGACAGTCTAAACGACAGTTCTGCTTGTTTAGTGGCGGCCACTTTAGCCGGGAAAGCACGCATTGAGCCTGCATTAACATCGGTAACCTCAAAAAGTTTTACTGGTCGAATGCTGCTAGGCACGACTTCAGTCGATTCTGCACTGCAGCCAGAAATAACGGCAGCCAAAATGAGGAGAGAAAGAGAAGTCGTTAACTTATTCATAACGCGAATTCCATTGATTGATTGATTGTGACAAAATGTAATTTAGAGGTTGGTAAAGATAACAGGGCTTATCGTTGAGTAAAATGGAATTATATGGAATCATGGGTTCCGAAAAATGAAACCGTTAAAGCTTGATTTGACATGGCGACTGTGAACAAAGTAATAGTGAAAAACGATGTGTAGTTAGCATTTAGTTTGCAACTCGATACCAATATGGCGATTGGTGCAGAGCTTTTAGCCGTGATTAACCTCGTAAGCAGAGTAGAACCTTGTTATGAAAACCGAAGATATTGCCTTATTCCACCGGATCGTTGAAACCGGCAGTTTAGTGGAGGCCGCAGATATATTAAACCTGCCTAAATCAACCTTAAGCCGCCGCTTACATGCGCTTGAAGAGGAGCTGAATGTAAAACTGTTTCATCGCCAGAGTAGGGCGATGACACTGACGGCGTCGGGCAGCCATTTCTACGATAAAACCACAGGCATGCTAGCCACGCTTGAGCAAACCTTATCTGAGCTTAATGGCCAAGATGCTGAGGTGTCTGGTCATCTGCGTATTTTGATCTTTCCGATCCCAGAGCTGATGCACATTACCCACGCTATTTTTGAGTTTATGGATCTGCATCCAGAGCTAACGGTAGAGATTATTGTCAGCACTGAACCGCAGGATATGATCCGCAATAACATCGACTTAGCGTTTATGCTTGAAGATGCCTTTAACGAAAACGAAATGGTAGCACGGCACATTATTAGTGAAACCATCCACTTTTTTGCCAGCCCTGAATACCTTGAAAAAGTCGGTAAACCTATTAGCCCAGATGAGCTACCCCAGCATAATTCAATTTTGTTTCGCTACCCTAATGGTCGCATTTTCAACGATGTGCCTTTTGGCAAAGACCGTACCTTACAGGTCAAAGGCAACTTGTGTGTGAATAGCCTCGCCACTTGCTTAGAAGCAACCTTAATGGGGCGGGGGATCTCGATGATGCCACTGCCTTTTGCTAAAGAGCACATTGAAAGTGGCGAGTTAGTGATGCTGTTTGAAGATGTCGAACCTTATGAGGGCAAGTGCTTTTTGGTGTATCCATCGAGACGCTTTATTAGCTTGGCGAGTCAACGTTTTATCGACTTTATGATGTTAGCTATGGAAGAGTGTATGCAAAATGGCAGCGGCCGCTGTGACCGCGAGATCAGACTCAGAGGTGCAATCAAGTCGATGATCTAATTTGCTCTAAAGTCGTTTTAACTTGTTTAGGCAGCTTGTTAATACAGATTAATCTGGCGTGACGATTAGCCCGAGCGGCGCCAGCAGTTGCTCTTGCTGCCACTGGTTAATCATTACTCCTTCAAGACTGACCACTCTCGGATCGAGCCCATCAAGCTCAATTCGAGTGATATTGGCTCCTTGTAACTCAAAGGTGCCCCATTGCTCTGCTGAAAACTCACCACCACTTAAATCGCTGCCTTTGAGAGAGCTAGCGGTTAAGTTGGCGCCGCGCCAACGGTTGTCGAACAGCTCGCATTCTTCAAGCAACAGACCACCTAAATCGGCATAAGCTAAGTTACAAGCCGTGATATAAGCTGAGCAAAAGTAGCTTTTAGCGGTAATGTAATTAGCAAAGCTAGCGCGGCTAAAGTCGCTGCCTTGCAAGTTGCTATCTCGCAGTTCAAGGCCATAACAGCGTGCGCCTTTAAATAGCGCCATGCTCAAGTTACAGTGCTTAAAACTAGCACTGGTGAGTGTGGTATAGCTGAAGTCACAGCCTTCATCTTCACCAGGCACAATAAATTTGCAGCGAATAAACTGGGCATCAGTTAAATCACTGTGGTTAAAGCGGCAATGGTAAAAACTGCAGTTTTCAAAGCGGGCATCTTGCAAGTCTTGATCGCTAAAATCTTCATCATTAAAGATCTGGTCAATTGCGTGCATAGTGCCGCTCCTTGGAGAAATGTTTGGCAAGGGGATTATGTTTGGCTGACAACAATGGCGGTTTTATCAGGTTCAGAGATCCGTGTTGCCAAAATATAACAAGCAATACCCATAATGGCGTTAGTGATTGGCAACGCAAGCAGTAAGCCCTTAACTCCACCAAGATATGAACCTAACGCAGCCAGTGGCAGCATGATTAAAAACAAGCGGCACACATTCAAGATGAGTGAGCTCATTGGTCTGTGATAGGCATTGAGTGACGTCGCTACTAAGATCACAATCCCCAGCGGGCCGTAGGCTGCAGGCAGCACTAGAATGTAAAAGGTCAGCCACTCAATCACTTGTGGATCGCTACTAAATAGCTCAGCCAGAGGTTTAGCTAAAAACAGCAGCGGCAAATACAATAGGGTTTGAAACACCAGTACAAACTTAAGTGACAGCATGAGTGCGCCGCGAGCACGAGCTTTTTGACCCGCACCTAAATTTTGCGCCACAAACGGCACTAAGCTCGATGATAATGCCATGACCGCAATCAACATCACCGACTCCAGTCGAGTGCCCGCACCAAAGGCCGCCACTGCGCTGTGATCAATTCGCGCCAGCATCGCCATAATAATCGCGTTAGCCAACGGGTTAAGTAGATTCATTACTGCGGCAGGCTGAGCAATATGCGCCAGTTGCTTCCAATTACACTTTAAGCGCTCAATATTAGGCTCAACAAACTCAACCAGATGACGCTTAAATATCAAAAGATGAGTCGATAAAGAGAGTGCGACCACCCAAGAGATAACGGTCGCAATAGCAGCGCCTTCAATTTCTAAGCGCGGGAATGGCCCGATACCAAAGATAAGCAGTGGGTCGAGAATAAGGTTAATCAATGCGGCCAGCATCATGATTTTAGCCGGTGATTTAGTATCGCCAGTCGCGCGTAGACCTTGGTTACCCACCATTAATAACACTAATAACGGTGCACCTAAGTACCAGATAAACATGTACTCGTGGATCAGCGGTAAGCTTGAATCGTTGGCCCCAAGTAGGCTAAATAGCGGGTCGATGCACAAGCTGCCGAGCAGGGCTATTGCCGCAATAAGCAAGAAGGTCAGCATTAAGGCGTCGTGTAAAAACACTTTGGCTTTATCAGCATGACCGCCGCCAATTAAACGCCCAAGATTGGTCGATACTCCAGCGCCAATGCCGATGGCAATGCTAGAGATAATCAGGGTCACCGGAAAGGTAAAGCTAATCGCAGCTAAGGCTTCAGTGCCTAACTGGCTGATAAAAAAAGTGTCAACGAGGCTGAACCCGAGAATGGTTAGAATACCAATCAGGTTTGGAAGGCTCATATTTAGCAGTACACGACCAATTGGCTGAGTAAGCAGCCCGTGTCTGTCTCGCATAGGGAAGTCTTGCCTCGTCTTTACTCGGAGGGCGATTCTATCAGGATTGCCGCAAATTTTATCCGCGTGAGTTAAAAAAAACGGATTTATTTTGTAAATAGGCCTTGGATCTAACGACATTAACCCCCATGTATCGAACATCAAGCGACAGTTTTGATTTTACTTAAGTGAAATCGAGTAAAGTCGTTACTAACTTTAAAAGCCTGCAGATAAGTTTAGGCATAAATACAATTGGAGCATCCATCGATGAATATTCGTCCATTACATGATCGTGTCATTGTTAAGCGTTCAGAAGTTGAATCAAAGTCAGCGGGTGGCATCGTGCTAACAGGTAGTGCTGCTGAGCAGTCTAGCCGCGGTGAAGTTCTTGCTGTAGGCAACGGACGTATTCTTGAAAACGGTACTGTACAGCCACTAGACGTTAAAGTTGGCGACATCGTTATTTTCAACGAAGGTTACGGCGTAAAGAAAGAAAAAATCGATGGTGAAGAAGTACTAATCCTGTCTGAATCAGATCTAATGGCTGTAGTGAGCTAATTCACTCCATTTAGAACATTTTCCAATACTGACGAGCGAGCCCAAACGGCAGCTCGTCAGGCATTTCAAAAGAATTTAAAGGACATAAAAAATGGCAGCTAAAGAAGTATTATTCGGCAATGACGCTCGCGTAAAAATGCTAGCAGGCGTAAACGTTCTAGCTAACGCAGTTAAAGTAACGCTAGGCCCTAAAGGTCGTAACGTAGTACTAGACAAGAGCTTCGGTGCTCCACTAATCACTAAAGATGGTGTGTCGGTAGCGAAAGAGATCGAACTAGAAGATAAGTTCGAAAACATGGGCGCACAAATGGTGAAAGAAGTTGCTTCTAAAGCCAACGATGCAGCCGGTGACGGTACTACTACAGCAACAGTTCTTGCACAAGCAATCGTAGCTGAAGGCCTAAAAGCCGTTGCTGCTGGCATGAACCCAATGGATCTTAAGCGCGGTATCGACAAAGCCGTTGTTGCTGCAGTTGCTGAACTTAAAAACCTTTCTCAAGAATGTGCTGACACTAAAGCTATTGCTCAAGTAGGTACCATCTCTGCTAACTCTGACGAGTCAATTGGTGAAATCATCGCGACTGCGATGGAGCGCGTGGGTAAAGAAGGCGTTATCACAGTTGAAGAAGGTCAAGCACTAGAAAACGAGCTAGACGTAGTTGAAGGTATGCAGTTCGACCGCGGTTACCTATCTCCATACTTCATCAACAAGCCAGAAACTGGCAGCGTTGAACTAGAAAGCCCATTCATCCTTCTAGTAGACAAGAAAGTATCAAACATCCGTGAATTGCTACCAATCCTTGAAGGTCTAGCTAAAACGGGTAAGCCACTGCTTATCGTTGCAGAAGACGTTGAAGGTGAAGCACTAGCAACACTAGTCGTGAACAACATGCGCGGTATCGTTAAAGTTGCTGCTGTTAAGGCGCCAGGCTTTGGTGACCGTCGTAAGGCAATGCTACAAGATATCGCTATCCTAACTGGCGGTACAGTTATTGCTGAAGAGATTGGTCTAGAGCTAGAAAAAGCGACCCTAGAAGATCTAGGTACTGCTAAGCGCGTTGTTATCACTAAAGATGACACGACTATCATCGACGGTACTGGTGAAGAAACTCAGATCAAAGCACGCGTTGCCCAGATTAAGATCCAAGCTGAAGAATCAACTTCAGACTACGACAAAGAGAAGCTTCAAGAGCGTATGGCTAAACTTGCTGGCGGCGTAGCCGTAATCAAGGTTGGCGCAGCGACTGAAATCGAAATGAAAGAGAAAAAGTTACGCGTAGAAGACGCACTACACGCAACTCGCGCAGCGGTTGAAGAAGGTGTGGTTGCTGGTGGTGGTGTTGCACTAGTACGCGTAGCAAGCAAAATCGGCGAAGTTGAAGTTATCAACGAAGATCAAAAGCACGGTGTTGTAATTGCACTACGTGCAATGGAAGCGCCACTACGTCAAATCGCGACTAACGCCGGTGAAGAAGGTTCAGTTGTAGCTAACAACGTTAAGAACGGCACAGGTAACTACGGTTACAACGCGGGTAACGATACATACGGCGACATGCTAGAGATGGGTATCCTAGACCCAACTAAAGTAACGCGTAGCGCACTACAGTTCGCAGCATCAGTAGCAGGTCTAATGATCACTACAGAATGTATGGTTGGCGAAGTGAAGGAAGATGCACCTGATATGGGTGGCATGGGCGGTATGGGTGGTATGGGCGGTATGGGCGGCATGATGTAAGCCAACCATCGGTCTTACAGCCTTTGTAAATCAGTGGCTTACAGATTAGTGTAGACACTGATGTAGACAGGAAGGGATGCATAGTTGGAGACAACGGCATCCCTTTTGTTTTTATAGAGATCCTTTCCAGCCATTTTCGTCCATGATCTCTGCTGAACGCATCATTGCTTCTTCTCTTTGCTCAAGAAGCCAGTCATCCATTTCTGTTATTGCTTCTTGGATTTCGAAGTGTGATTCATCATTCCACTTAATAAAGGCGTAGGGGTGAAACTTCTCTTCCTCACTGTCTCGGTGGAAATATTCTTCAATCATCAGTTCATCTCGAGCTTTTGCAGCTTCTAGTGGATCTTTGAACTTCCCGTTCAGCTTTCCATCTGGAGATATTGCTTTGTAGATGCCTTTGGTGTGATGTTCACGGCTGATAAGGCCATCGGGTTGTGTAAACCTTTCGATCTTCTGAGGTTTAGTGCAATGAATCCCTGTGAGGCCTAATACGGGTTCAGATACCTTTGCCAAGTTGTTTTGCCTAGTTGAACATGGTCGTAAATTGCCTCTAGTATTATCTAGCGGGTCAGCATTAATATGGTCAACCTCTTGGTCTTCTATTGGATTTATTATAAGCCGATGAAGGTATTGACCTGTTTGGCTTGAACGCGCGACATACTGGCCATCATTACGTTTGTGAGCATAAAATGAATGCTCACTCAGTATATCTATATCTGAGACACTGATAATGGCCTTCTTGCGCTGCCCGAGACTGACAAAAGCAACGTTCTGCCCTTCATGTGTTGATATCTGGACTCGCTTGGTGTGCTTTCCATAGCCTTTTCTTAGTATTGTCATCATTACGTTCCTTGTTACAGTTCTGGAGGGCTTGTATCTCGTGTAACACGCGATGTAACAGGCTAAATCAGCGCTACTGCTGGCAAAAGTTCTGTTTGTTACAATGTTACATATATGGCAGTAAGAATTAATACACACATATATATAGAGATAAATACGATGTCAGGGTGGGGAACCCTTAGTTGAATTCAAAAACTTCCTTGCTGCTACTGTCTTTAATTAATACTGCTTCAACCAGATAGCTAAAACTTCGTAAAAACCTTGATAGTGGCGCTTGGGATGAGATTAGATAAATTATAGCGGCATACCTTCACTTTTTGAGCATGGCTTGAACCATATAGTTAGGTTAAGTCATCTTTTCTTGCCTCAAGATCTTACCTACAGTATTGCGGTGGCAACCTATTTGATTAGCGATTGCCGAATGAGTGAGGTTTGCATCTCTCAATGCGATGATTTTCTCTCTTTTCGTTCTAGTGATTCGATTCGTTTGCATACTGACTCCTAGTTTTTGATGCTGATAACTATATTTTAAGCTGGTGGAACAGCTATGCCTCATAAAGAACACTTTAGAACAATTACAGCTACTATTTTCAATAGCTTACCTACTACCTGTTATAAGGGATGTAGAGAAGGCCTCCTGTCTTCTTACTAAAAATATAGCTAAATATAAGGTGTGACTATGAGGCATGAAGTGTTAGTTGAGGTGTTAAAGGCTGCGGCAATTGCTGCGTTATCGTCATTGGTTGAGTTTGTGCAGCGCAGAAAATAAGAGGTGTGATTATGGCTATCGTCGGTTATGCCCGTGTTAGTACGGTTGGACAAAAGTTAGATGCTCAAATTGAAGCTCTAGAAGCCTGTGACAAGATCTTTATGGAAAAGGAGTCAGGGGCAAAATCAGAGCGAAAAGAACTTGAGAGGCTCCTTGAGTTTGTCAGAGAGGGGGATACGGTTAAGGTTACGAAGCTGTGCAGGTTAGCGCGTAACACTAAGCATCTATTAGAGATTGTTGACTATTTGGACGAGAAAAAGGTTTCGCTGCAGGTGCTAAACTTGGGGATTGATACTTCATCACCGACAGGACGGTTGATGCTGACCATGATTGGCGCAGTTGCAGCGTTTGAACGAGAATTGTTGCTAGAGCGTCAGGCAGAAGGGATTGCTTTGGCTAAAACTAAGGGGAAATATAAAGGGAGAAAGCCTACAGCGATGGTTAAACATGGTCTCGTGATGCAGCTATTGGATGATGGTGTGGGGAAAAAAGAGATATCTAGAAAATTAGGAGTGAGCCTGTCTAGTATATATAGGATAAAAAACACAGTTAACAAAGTTGCCTAAAGTGATGGGTTTAAGATGCTATCAATCGTTACTACTCCTCCGTTTGGCGAGCTTTAAACACTTTATCCATTATTATGATCGTAATTAGTCCTAGCTGAATAATATTATTAATAACGGACATCATCATAGCTTTGAATGCAAAGCCTTGTCCTTGTGAGGTAAAGACAAAAAGGCTGAACCCGAACGTTAAGAACAAGCAAATGAAAGCAACTTTGAATAAAATAAAGAAAATTTCCGAGTTGCCATCTTCAACCCACCTTTTGAAGAATCGGTATTTCTGTAATGAAAACAAAAATGCAGCTATTGCAGCTAGAAAACCAAGCATTGTGAAGCTGAAGCCCGCTATTACTGTTGAAAGGGTACGAACTTCTGTAAAACCAATAGACCAATTATAGTGATTCTTAACAGCAAGGTATGCGAAACCCAATAGCACGCCAATTAATGGAGTAAACCATATGAGTTTTTTTAGTTTTGCAACCTCGGTTCTAGTCATCTTTTAACTGCTTTCTCCTGTGGCTAATGGAGCTAGTGTTGCACCATCATTGTTTGCTGCTTGAGTTACATCAATAACTGGTTGCTTTTTCTTTGCGAATTCAGCTTTATTTGCATACTTTGATAGTAATGTATCTGCTTCAATCTTCAACTTTTTATTACTAATATAGGACTTATATAGCGAAGTTAGGCTTTGGTTTTCATCATATTTTGCAGTGATCTGATCTGCTAGCTTTACCTTAGCCCTTGGGTTCAAGGAATCAGACAGGCTGTTTTCATTGTCGAGCCAATAGTCGGTTAACTGACCTTTAAGCTCATCATGTTTAGCCTTAGCACCTATACGTGTAACACCCTGAGTATTCTTGGCTTTACCCGATGGGGCAAGCTTTTTTAGCATGCTGACAAAAGTCTGCTTCAGGTTTAACCCAGTTGGTTCAATGGTTATGCGAAAATTACCGAGGTTCGCATTGGAATTTCCAGTAAGTTCTTTTGCTATAAGTTTACCGAGACTCTTATCCGCAGCAACGTCTACGTAAACACTGTTGACCATTTCCATCTTCATTAGATCTTTTTTGTCGCTGTTTGACGTCAATGCCTCTATAAAGAATTCGTAGTTATCGAGTCCAGCTTTATTGAATAGTTCGTTAAGGTAATCCCCAAAATCATCAAAACGAGGACAGCTTGTACTGCCAGCGCAAGCCATTATGTTGTCAGTAGGACTTAGGTAAACGTACGACGCATATGCAACTTTCTCATTTGCTGATAATTTCTCAGATATATCGCTGACAGTAAGGTTCTGCTCATTGATTCGCTTGATTAGGTCATCGTCACTCGTACGAACGAAATAATAAAGATGCTGTTGCCCTGAAACATGCGTGAGATACAGTTTATCATCACCACGTTTGAAGCTGCTTTTTAACTCCATATTGCTTGAAGCAATGAAAGCATCAATAATTGACTTGATATTGAATAAAAACTTTTTCTGAGTATCACACTTACGCAAGTAGTAGCCAAAGTAGCGTAACTTCATTATCAAATCCCTTGTAGGTACAGCATTTAAATTATGTAATATATTAATACTTTACAGTATCACTGGTCATAATTCTATTGCCAGAGTCTCGAAAATGACTATTACATAAAGTTTATATTTACAGTGGGGCTGCTGTTTTATTGTGTAGATAGAGCATACCCTTGTGAGAAATGAGAAACCCACCTCAAAGCATGTCTTTAGGGGGGGGTATGTAATTCTGAGAAGACTTTGTCACAGGGTAGACTCTATTTACAGTTATTAGTCTATTTCAGTTCTATTTGATGCAGAACAAGAAGCGTAGATGATTAACTGTAGATTCACCTAATTGCACGTTGTAATATCCCTAAGGCGTCTCGCAAAAGAATATTTCGGCAGTATTTTTGAAATTATTTAAGGATGAATTATGACATGTCAGCTAACCCACCGTTACAACCCTGATTTTTCTTCGCTACCTGACGACCAAAGTAAGTTTAATGGGCGCCATAAGTGTGCTGGTTGCGCATATGATGAAGGACGTCGTTTAGGTTCAGAAAAATCTCCAATGTTAAGTCTTGATTATTCGCAATTACCAGATAGTCAAGCTGGTACGGTTCGGCATAAGAGCGTTCAAGCTGCTTTCGCTAAAGGTTATTATGATGGTGTGCTAACTTCTTACTAATGAGCTTTTTCGTTACCAAATAATGCGGTCGACACACTGGTCATATGCTTCCTTTAGCTGCTGTAATTCGTAACCGCGAGAGTAGTAGGCATATGTCATTGTGTTGCCCCTTTTATGGCCAAGCATTGCGGCTGCTTTCAGTTCGCTAACCTCAGCTTGCTGCATTGCGGTTGCGAACATTACTCTAAATGAGTGGAAACACTTTGAAGGGTCGTTTTGTATGTGCTCTGATTTTAGCCGAGAAAACCATCTACTCATATCTTTGGTTTTAACTCCAAGTAGTAAAGCTTCATCTTCATGGCCAGCTATTAGTGCCTGAACTTTTACTCCTAGCTCATTAGTTAGGGGGATTGTTCTCGTTGCCGCATCGGTCTTTCCTGTTTCAATGAAGATGGCTGTTATGTCACCGTCGACAATGACATGTTTGCAACGAAGTGCACATAGCTCTGAGATTCGACAGCCCGTAAATACTCCTAATTCAACTAACAAGTGCTGATTAGGTGTATGCGTGGCTAAACTGGACTTTATCAATGCAAGTTCGTCAGTTGTGAAGGGTTGCTTCTTGTTTACAAATATGTGGGGTCAGAGTAAACTTTCTCTTTCCCCCTAAACGAGCCGCTGTCCACAACCACAGTCTTGGCAGTTCAAGGTATAGGTTTCTTGTCGTTTTTGAACTCTCGAATAAGTGGAATAAGTGGGGTCAGAGTAAACTTTCTTTTTCCCCCTAAATCACCCGCTGGCCACTACCACACTCATTGCAATTCAAGGTGTAAGTCTCTTTGCTTTTCTTAACTCTTGTATTCTTGCTGCTGCACTGTGGGCAGGCTTGTTTCATCGGCGTGTTTTTAGAGCATTGTTTGCAATGGGAATAAGTGGGGTCAGAGTAAACTTTCTCTCCTCACTCAAACCACTCGCTGTCCACAACCACAGTCTTGGCAGTTCAAGGTGTAGGTTTCTTGTCGTTTTTGAATTCTTATATTCTTGCTGCTGCACTGTGGGCAGGCTTGTTTCATCGGCGTGTTTTTAGTGCATTGTTTGCAATGTATGTAACTATCTCTAAAGCGAGTGAATTTGCCATACATTTGGGGGTAATTCTTTGATTTTTAGCAATGTTTACAACATAAGCTAACCTTAGGATCACCAGTTGCAATGTTGTCTCTCACAAGGAATGCCATCTCCATCACCGTCCATTTTTGTGCCGGGGCAGTTTTTAATATAAAACTTAGCTTCATCGCATGAGCTCATTTGGCTGCAATGGGTTTTGCCGGTTTCACATTGAAACTCTGGCTGGCTGACACTCGTTGTTGATGATTTTGGCGGTAAGTCAAAGCGCATGTTTGCAATATCGTCGTTAGCTAGCACTATGGTTTTATTGATTTGTTGGTACTTGCCGTAACCAACGACAGCCATAACGATAATTAATGGGATAGCGAGCTTAGCCAAAAAGCTGGATTTAACTGGGCGTTGATTGTGGTGTGTCGAATGATTTTTGCGTGGCTTATTGATTCGTTTAGTTGTTGATTGAATAGCTACAACTGCCACACCTTCAATACTGGCTTTGCTGGCTCTGAGTTTGCCATCGGTTTGGCGCTCGGTAACAAACAGAATTTGGTCGCCAACAATGGGCTTTCGAGCCATCTGTTTAAGTGTCGAGATATGAATAAACACATCTTGAGTATTGGCGGCCTCAGGCTTAATAAAACCGAAGCCTTTGTCTGCGTTCCAACGAACAAGGGTGCCTCTTTCCATGAGCATCTTGTGTGACTTCCTGTTTACATCAAGTTAATAGCTACCAAGATACTACCAGTTATTCTATTTGTCAGCTCTGATCATGTTCAAATTAATAGGTTAATTTTCAAGCTAATCCATTACTAAGCTTTATTTTACGCTTCACTTAGCTTTAGCTAAATGCAATATACATATCAGCCTGCCCACGACTCGTTAAAAGTTTCAATTGGCACGAATTCTATGCCTGTTGGTGAGTGGCGCATGATCTGATCGACAATATCTTTATGAAAAAACGTATGAAAGCCCCATGAGCTATCGCGAAACACCTGTCTTTTGTATAGCGGGATCTGCGCCAGTTTATCGGAGTCGATAACCAGTGTTTTCATGCCACTAATGTAGCCACGTTTAAAGCGTTTAAATATGCTTTGCTCATGACAAATTACATCGATTTCGTGGGCGAGTTGCAGCATCATGAAATCATGTTCGCCTTGATCAAGTAACTTGAGTGGGATCCAGTTACTGCCATATAGCGACTCGATTTTTAGTGAATCGAATAGATGTTGAGATAACGCGAATTCTGGCTCAAGCAGAATATCGGCAATTGCATACTCTTGTTCTGGTTTATGGGTGGCGATAACTGGCACTGGTGCACTTGGGCTGGTAAATGGAGTGCGCAGCATTTCCTCTTCAAACTCTTCTGCTACTGCATAGATTGGCGTCGGCTGGTTCTCTCTTATAAAAAAATAGTCACTCATGTTGTTGCCTTTAACCTCCAAAATCCGAATAGCCTTCAGCTGGGATAAACTCCACGCCAGTTAACTTGAGCTTAGTTAGTTGCTCGACCACTGATTTGTGGAAAAACACCTGTTTGTACCAAGCTGGATCAATAAATATCAGTCGTTGTGCTAATTCGACTTCTGCCAATGCTTTAGGGTCAATGCGTAACTGGCGGATACCGCTCATCATCTCATCGCCATCGTCGTCCTTTCGGTAGCGCTTTATATTACTATTTACTCTATCTATCGCTTTGATTTGATTGGTAACTTGCAGCATGACAAACTCATGATGGCCGTTATGGACTAAATCAATATCTACCCAGTTAGTGCCTGCGATAGCTTGCAGGTCGATCGTGTTAAAAATGCTTTTTCGTATTGAAAATGCAGGCATCTCAAATACGTCGGGTACAGGTAAACCCTCTTCTGAATCATATTGGATGACTAAAGGTACTGGTGCGGTGGGATAAGTAAACGAGTAGCCTGGTACGGTATCGATGTGCTCATCAGGAAAAACATAACAGGCAATGCCGACGTTCTCTCTAGCAAAGAAGTATTCGCTCAAGGTTAACTCCATGTTTTAAATATTTAAGCGGTTATGGATCTTTGGAAGAATATCTTACTACGGCTAATAAGCTCACTCTAAATAAATCTCTCAACTCTGCTGTTTGAGGTGGTTTGGCAGCTAATGCAAAAAATCCCTACTTATTGCTAAGTAGGGATTTTTGTTTGCGCTGTAACTGACTTAGTTTAAGCGCTTTAACTCATTTAGTTTGAGTTACTTAGCTTTAGCCGCACAGTTGAACTCACCGTTGTAGTCAAAGTTAAAGTGGAACTTTGTAAAGCCTTCAGTTCCAGCTTTAGTTTCTTCTTCTTGAGTCGTAGAAAGACCAGTGATGCCACTATCAACACAGCGGAATGCTTCATCAAGCGTTGCTGATGCAAACCAAACGCTATCTGTGTTTGGCGCTACAAGCTGGAACACTTCAGCATTCGGGAATGCCAATGATGCTTCACCTTCGTTCTCTGCTAGCGAGTCTTCTAGGTAGTATTGTACTAATTCGCGGTTGTTAAATGCGGCTTCTTCTTTAACAAGCACGGCTTTATCAACACCAGGCATTTTCACATTAGATGCGCGGTAGTTGTTAGTAATAACATAGATTTCTGCGTCATTAGCAATTTCAACGCCGTTATAAGTTAGGCTGTCGATCTGCTTATTTTCAGTCTCTGTGTATTCAAAACCATTAATGTCGATGTACTTTGACTCATTCTCAACGTTCACAGTGTACTTAAGTAAGCCTTCACCAGCTTGGTTGAAACCACCAAAGAATACATCGAAGTTGTAACCAGGGAATGATTCATTTAGGAAGCGCTCACCAGCCGCTAAAGGTAGGCTGTTGTATGCATTTGAGTTAACCCACTCAATCCAGTTCTTCATATCTGAACCAGTCATCTTCAATACTGCTGGTGTATTGTTATCAAATACATAGATATCAGCAACAGAAGCGTTAGTTAGCTCGCCTTCTTGGATGTTGGTAAAGTCTTGTGGACCGTTACGGCCAGACTTGAATGGTGCTGAAACTGACAAGAAGATTGCGTCGTCAGCAGCATCTTTAAATTCACCGGCTTCTTTCCACTTCATTAACTGGTGCAGTTGCGCTTCGTTAACCACCTGAATAGATAAATCAGGTACTACTTGTGGGAAGAAACTGTTCATGTTCACATCGATTGCTGCAATAGTTGTAGACATGTAATCAATCGTGCCTTGATGCTCATCTGCAACTAAGTCTTCGATGATTGGGTCTGAGCTATTTGGCACTAATGAACGTAGCTCTGAAGTTGACTGAGTATGGTCAACACTCCAGCTTTCGCCGTTATCTTTAGTTGTTAGGGTTAAGTCAATAACACCTAGCTTAGCGCCCCAGAAACCAGGCATAACAGCTGGTACACCATTAATTAGACCCAGTTCTGCATCAACACCTTCGATTTCGCCGTACTCACCCGTAGTATTTGGGAATTCACGGTGATCGTGACCAAACATGATGGCATCGATGTCATCAACATAAGCAAGGTGCAATGTTGCGTTCTCTGCAAACTCATTATCGTTGTCATTTAGACCTGAGTGAGGAATAGCAACAATAATGTCAGCGCCTTCTGCTTTCATCTTCGGAACATAATGTTCAGCAGTTTTCTTGATGTCAGACACCATCACATTACATTTTAGTAATGATGCATCCCAGCCCATAATATTTGGTGGGGTAAAGCCGATTACACCGACTTTAACTAAGTAAGACTCACCTGTGCTGCTCTTAAATTCACGATCTAAGATCACGTATGGCTGATATTGATGTTCAGCTGTCTCATAGAACTCTTCAGTAATGCGAACTTCACACTCTTCAGCGGCGTTGCTTACTTTTTCTAGTGAGTTATCAAATTTCCAAACGTTAGCGCTTACGTATGGGAACTTAGAGCCTTTAAGAGACTCTTCTAGGTAATCTAAACCGTAGTTAAACTCATGGTTACCTAAGTTAGCCGCGTCGTACTGCAATTCGTTCATTGCTTTATAAACAGGGTGAGTATTGTCTTTAACGTGGTCAGTACCCAGTGACGCCATATAGTCGCCCATTGGGCTGCCTTGGATTAAGTCACCGTTATCAAACAGCATGCTGTTTTGGACTTCGTCACGTGTTGCAGCGATAACCAAAGAGGTACGTGCTAAGCCCCATTCAGGTAACTTAGTTTCGTTTACTTCTTGGCTAACAAAGTAGTTGTATGGCATTACGTTGGTGTGGATATCAGTGGTTTCCATCAGGCGAACGCTGATGGTGCTATCGTTCACGTTGTTATTGTCGTCATCTGAACTGTTACAACCCACTAATGCTGCTGCAATGCTTGAAACAAGCAGAAGCTTTTTAGTACTTAATTTCATGTTCACTCCAAAAACTATTATATTATTTTTAATTAAACTAATAACCACCACTCAATAATTGTTTTATGAATTATAAAATGGGGTAGAAACATCAACCGATAACACTAAATTCGGAGTGAAATTAAATAAAAAATGTGGCTAAGTAAAGTAAATAATAGAGTTGTTAAATCAAGATCTTATAATTAATAAGAACAAGTGTTCATCCTGGTTCTTAAATTGAGTAATAAAATTAAAAATGTAAAAAATAGAACAATACAGTAAATAATAAAACGCGCTATTTAGGTATTTAAATCAGTGTTTGATTGATTACAAATTGATTCGTTTTTCGCTGTGCAGTTGCGCTGTTGTTTGAAATTTGTTGGTTGCAGACTATTGGTGTACAAATTATTGTTCAAATATAATCCTTAAAATAAAACAGTGGATTTTAACTGGCATTTAAGCTTTTTATAAACAACACTCTAGCTTGTAACGATATTTTGGCTTTGGTGAGGAGAGACTCTTTGGTCCGATTAACAAATTTAGCCAGTCATTTTTTTGTGCGACTTTGCTTAGTGAGAAAATAATCATTTTCTCTGTCGATGTGTAATGATCAAAAAAGAACAGCTTTGATTAATATCTAAAATTTTATTGATATTTTATACCTAAAAAAAATTTGCACTAAAAAGGGTTAAAACACTAAAAGTTAATGTGATTAAAACAAATAAAATAAAAATAAATCATCTGTAACTGCTAGTGATACATTGTTTGTAATAAATCAATTTAATCAGTAGCTTAACCTTTGGTGTTGTTGCTTTCATCTTGTTTTCGATATTCTGAATTTCTTCGCTTTGGTCATATTTTATAATCGCTATGCTTTGGCAGATTAAATGCTTGAAATTACTTTTAAATTGAAATGATTCACTAGTTTCTAATATAGACTGCAACTTTCCTGTTAATTGCGTTGATTTTATTCCTACTTTCGTATGTGTTAAAATATCGCCCCTTTTACAGCCTCAACCTTTACAAAGTCGTTATAAGTCTTTGCAATAGCCGAGGAAAATTCACCGAATCAGCTTAAAATTAGTCGCTCTAAACTGACTTATTTAATGGCTGACGATGACAAAAGCGAATATTTAATGTCGAATTTGACACAATCTGTTGAGCGTAAATCAACTGATGAAAATTACCTTGCGGCGCATCCGCCAGAGCGAAGTAATACCTCAACCACTAACGCCTTTGCCAGTCCTGTACTCTGGTTAAGTGGCGGTTTTCTCGTTCTCTTTGTACTGCTTGCTGTTTTCGATACTTCCGCTTTATCCAACGTTATTCAGGTTGGATTCTCTAAAGTGACCCTATGGTTTGGCCCTTTTTGGCAGGTTTTGCTGCTGGCTAACTTTATTATTGGTCTCTACTTAGCCTTTGCCAGAACGGGTGACGTTATCTTGGGTAACCTTAAAGCACCGGAAATGGATACCTTTAAATGGTTGGCTATCATTCTCTGTACCTTATTAGCAGGTGGTGGCGTATTTTGGGCCGCTGCTGAACCGATTGCTCACTTTGTTTCTTCGCCACCATTTTATGGTGAAGCCGAAGGTCGCCGCTTGGCAATTAATGCATTATCGCAGTCATTCCTGCATTGGGGCTTTTTAGCTTGGGCGATACTCGGTACCTTAGCTGCTATCGTATTGATGCACTTACACTATGACAAAGGCTTGCCATTACAGCCACGCACTTTGTTATATCCTGTGTTTGGCGATAAAGCACTAACTGGCTGGATTGGTACCTTAACGGATACTTTTTGTATTATTGCTGTTGCCGCCGGTACCATTGGGCCTATTGGCTTCCTTGGTCTGCAGATTAGCTACGCGCTCAATGCTTTATTTGGTGTGCAAGATACCTTGATGACCCAGAGTTTAGTGGTGCTGTTTGCTATTGCTATGTATACCTTGTCGGCACTAAGTGGTTTGAGTCGCGGCATTCAGTTGGTGAGCCGTTACAACATTATTTTAGCGGCAGCGTTAATTATCTTTATTCTACTGTTTGGCCCAACAAGTTTTATTGTTGATGGCTATTTGCAGGGGATGGCGAGAATGGTGAATAACTTTGTGCCTATGTCGTTATACCGTGGCGATGCTGACTGGTTAAGTTGGTGGACAGTATTCTTCTGGGGCTGGTTCCTCGGTTATGGCCCGATGATGGCTATCTTCATTGCGCGTATTTCGCGTGGCCGTAGCATTCGTCAATTGATCTTGTCGATTTCAATCATTGCTCCGTTGATCACCTGCTTCTGGTTTAGTGTTGTTGGTGGTTCTGGCCTTGCGTTTGAACTTGCTAACCCTGGTGTTATGGCTAATGCATTTGAAGGCTTTAACTTACCAGGCGTATTGCTAGCGATTACTTCACAGCTGCCAATGCCGACACTGATTGCGATACTGTTTTTGATCTTAACCACCACCTTTATTGTCACTACGGGTGATTCGATGACCTATACCATTAGTGTGGTGGTGTCGGGGTCTACTGAGCCGAGTGGTGCGATGCGTGCGTTTTGGGGGGTATTAATGGGCTTAGTTGCTATCGCGTTGATAGCAATGGGGTCTGGTGGTATTTCAGCTTTGCAGTCGTTTATTGTGATCACCGCTGTGCCAGTATCATTTGTGTTGCTGCCGTCACTTTGGCAAGCGCCGAAAATCGCTAAGGCGATGGCTGATAAACAGTTTGGTAAAGCTTCGCTGCAACAGGTTAAGCAACAAAAAGATAGTTTATAAATAGCATAGCCCTATCGGCTCTCTATTTAGCTTGTATTTAAGCCTCGTTACTGCAAAGTCGCGGGGCTTTTTATTGTCTACGGTTATTAAATGCTTGGCTGTATTTGAACAGGCAACACTTGCAGCCATCTTGCGTGGCTTTTTAAGTGCGCGAGTAGAGCTAATTAAGCTGCTAGGGCCGAGATGTAACAGTTTGCACGGTTTACATCTCTTCGGTGACAGTGCACATGCCGGTAAATGCCGGCTGGTCGGCAACTTGTACAGTAGCAAGTAACTCGTGATCAGCTAGTGGGTATTGGGTGTAAGCAATGTAAGTCGGGGTTTCACTAATATCTTGGCCATCAACGCCGTCGATTCTGTAAATGTTTCCCATTACTGGCGATCTATAGCTACCGTCGATGCTGACGATTGACTGATTAGAGCGCAAAATTTCGATGTTCTTCATAATGACATCGTCACTGCCTTTGACCTTACAAATAAGATCGCTAGCTTGTGCCGCGCCGCCTAGTGCTGCGATGCTGATGGTTGAGCTGATTAATAGTTTACTCATTGTATTCATTCAATCTTGCCTCATTAGTTTGTTCATTGTCTGCACTCACACTTTTTGGGAATCGATATTGCTAAGTTGAGCGCCTAGATTGTTTTGGTTAATAACTGCATTTAAAATACTTCTTTAGGCAGGGTAACTAATATGAGCGCCCTATGGCAATAATAGTTCCCACTTATGTGCTGTCAATTTGGCTTGTTCACGAGCAAAGTTAAAAAATGAGACTTGAGTGCGTTTTTTGTCAGTAAACAAAGAGGGTCAATGAGCATTCGCTATTTATTATGAGTTGTTTTGCCTTGCCATTATCGGTTGTGTCGAACATTCAGTTGAGTTTCTTTGTTGCGAAATGAATTGAGTTTTTTTATTTGTTGGTTTTTGAATAGGTTAGAAGGTGCTACTATTTTCAGCGCTCAAAATGAGTAGAGCATGGATGTAAAGGGACTGGATCACTATGGCTGTAATTTCAAATATCAAATCAATGGTAATCAATCCGGATGCGCATATTCAGGTATTACACTTGCCTGACTCTGAGCATTTAATTTGGGTTATTGATGACTTTATTGCAGATTTTGAATCTTTAGTTGATTACAGCAATACCAAAGCTTATTTCAATCCGCAGGGCTCTGACGGCACGCTGTTTCCTGGTGTTCGTGATGAAATGCCCGATAGCTATTATCAAACCTTATCTGCTTTGATTGAGCTATTAGGATTACTGCCTCAAGGCAAATGCTTTAAGCATCACAGGATTGCTAAATGCTGGTTATCTAAAGTGACTTTAGCCCCTGAAGACTTATCGCCAAAGCAAAAGATGCCGCATTTTGATTCGTTGGCAGACCACTCTATGGCGGCGGTTCACTACCTTAATGGTGAGCGCTTAGGTGGCACTAGCTTTTATCGCTATAAGCATGCCGAAAAGTTAGCCCTCTCATTTGATGATAAAGAGATGATTTTAGATATGGTTGATAAGGTGGAGCAATCGGCGACTTCACGTTCGGGTTATATCAATGATAGTGATGAACTGTTTGAAAAGGTTTTTTCAGTTGAAGCAAAACCGAACCGAGTAGTGATCTACTCTGGCAATATCCTTCATAGCGCCAACATTACCTCTCAAGTTGATTTTGATAAAAACTCGTGCAATAGCCGTACTTCTGTTAATTCATTTTTTAGTGTGCAATAGCATAGTTCTTGGTTATTGCTGGCTTTAATTGAGGTTAGCAATATAGACATTAGGCTAGTGTTTTTGGTTATCTTATAAAAACGCTATACGTTATTAGCTGAGTATATTTATGCGTACATTGTTACCTATTTTTATTCCCATTATCACTTTATTAGGCTGCAGTAGCCAACTACTTGAGAATGAGGTTTCCTCTCAGATATTTGACCCATGGTGTGACTATGCGGTGGCTGGGCAAGCCGACAATGTGACTCAAGATTGTATCGACAATGCTAACCAGGGCGACGAGGATGCAGCCACTAATTTGGCTTACTTGTACGCCAAAGGCATGCTGGTTGAGCAAGATATTCACCGTGCCATGGATTTGTACCGAGTCGCGGCTGAAAAAGGTATGCCGGAAGCGCAATACTCATTAGCTGAGATGTATCGCAGCGGCAAAGTGGGTAAAGCTAAGCCGAAATTAGCTCGCTATTGGTACCAACAGTTGGCGAGTCAGCCTATTGATATGCAATTCTCAAGGTATCAAGTTGATGCGCAGTTTATGTTGGGGCTGATGTATTTCGAGGGGCAAGGTGGTGCTGTGGACTTGAACAGCGCTGAGCATTGGTTAAAGCAAAGCAGTGATAACGGCCACAAAGAGGCACCTTACATATTAGGTCAGCTCTATTTAGAGCAGTACCATAATCCACAGCAAGCCCTTGATTGGTACAAAGTGAGTGCCGATCGCAAGTTTGCTCCAGCAATGCATCAAATCGGCATGATCTATGTGAATGGACAGCTTGGTGAAGTTGAGGTTGTAAAAGCTGACTTTTGGCTTCAACAAGCGGCAGCACTTGGTTTGGCTGAAGCCCAAGTTGATCTAGCAACCCTTGAATATAATCATCGAGATGACGAAGCTGATTTGATCAAAATCTATATTTGGCTCGCCGCAGCTAAACATCAGGGTAATGAGATCGCTGTGAAGCGACTCCAAATGATTAGCCAAAAACTCAGTCAACCACAGCTAAACCAAGCGCAAGCGTTAAGTTTGCATTGTATTCAAAGCCTGTTTCAACAGTGCCAAGCTGCTACTTTGTTACCATAGCGGCCAATTTTAACTTTTAAATTTTAATCTAGGCCTCAGGTTCGCTAAGTAGTATGGGGCGATTTGCTATCTATTTTTGTTATTTAAGAGGGTATGACACCTTGGATACACATAATTCAAACTCATCTCGCCGTAAGCCGTTGATTGCTCTTGGAGTCGTGGCAGCTATTGTGGCGTTATTCGCAGCTTTAGTGATGGTAATGCCTAAAGGTTTTAAGGCGACTCATGAAGAGATTGGTACGGGTAAGCCCGCGATTGTTTTTGTCTATGATAATGGCTTAGCTATGAGTAATAGCCAGACTGAGCAGATGAATGAAGCGCGCGATTATCTTGGTGATGCAGTCCATTTTCTTATTGCCACAACGGGCACGCCAGAGGGTGATAAGCTGATCCGCCAACATCGTGCAGATTCTGCTGAGCTATTGTTGTTTGATGCGTCAGGTACATTGACTAAAAGACAATATGGCTTAAAAACAGCGGGTGAGTTAGTGATGTGGGTTGGTCAGTAAGTAATCACTAGCCAAAAAGCTAATCATTGAAAACCATCCACTTAGAGTCTACTTTCGGCTGTTAGTGGATGGTTCACTTGTTTTACATCTAAGGCATCTAAGTGCTTATTAGCCGTAAATGCAAAGGTAAGCGGTTTGAGTCGCTACTTTTACTTGAAACTTTGCATCGCCGATAACGTTAAACTGTTCACCTGCGTTAAAGGTTTGCCACTCAGTTTGGCCTGGTAATAGTACCGTAAGTGCGCCAGAGATCACTTGCATCACTTCTGGTGCTGCTGTACCAAACTCATAATCACCTGCTTCCATTACGCCTACTGATGCTGGTTTGTCTGCACCCTCAAAAGAAATAGACTTAACCTGACCTTCAAAATATTCATTAACAGATAACATTATAATTCCTCGTGATAAGAGTGTTGAGCATGGCAAAACAGACTTAGTTTAGGGCTCATGAATCAACGCCGCGATATTATCACTAAACAATAAAATACGCTGGCTCTATTCATCTCAATAGTCGTGATTAATTGCACAAAAAAGACGTTATCTAGAGCGTTATAACCTTAGTCTTATTCTACAAATATAAAGATATAAATAATTAAAAAATGGCTGTGGATAAGGGGAAGGTAAGCCGCAACTACTTATAGCGCTAACAAACGATTTTATTTGAGGTTAAAACGCTTATTTTACTGGAAAATTCAACGACTAATGCTATTGGGTTTGGTTGACATGTTATGACCTTGTTATAAGATGAGTCTTTCAAGGATGGAATGATCAATTAGGGGTTTTATGAGTGGCCTAGTCAGGTTGAGCAACAAGCGGTATACCATTCGGGTAACTGTTGTCGGGATCTTTATTCTAGCTACCGTATTAACCGCGGCAATCGCAATTGGCTTGCAATACTATTTCAGTAAAGCCATGGCAACAGATGCAGCGGTAACGCTCTACAGCCATACGGCAAAAAATACCAGTAATTATCTGACTCAAGTCGATAGTCAAGCTGTGAATGCTGTTCAGCTACTTTCGCACTTTGACGAGTTGATGATTGGTGGAACGGTGAATGTTGAAACTCGGCAAGCCTTTGCTGAAATCATGCGCAATAATTCGCTGTTTTATGCTATTTATATTGGCATGCCTAACGGCGACTTTTATGAGCTTATCAACCTCGATGCTCACCCTATTGTACGAGAACAACTTAATGCTTCTCATCTAGATCGATGGGTGATTATTGCTATTACAGGGAACGGCTCGTTACGCCAACGGCAACAATCTTATCTAGATGATCAATTTAACCTACGTGTTAGCCAGTCAGAACCAAGCGAATACGATGCTCGTATTAGGCCTTGGTTTGTCAACGCAGATTATAAAAACGTATCAAAAACTGAACCATATTTATTTCAACATTTGCAGTCACCAGGGCAAACTTATTCGATAAAACTGCCTGATTCTGGTGCCGTACTAGCCTTAGATATCGCACTTTCTACCTTATCTGATTACCTTGTGATGCAAGACGAAGAAGATGCGAGCAGTGACAAGAAAATTTACCTTTATAAGAAAAGTGGTGAATTGATTGCGTCGAATCAAGATAAACAAGTGGGCGTGCAAATCCCCCTGTCTAACCCGCTTACCCTGACAGCTAAACAGCGCAACCTAGTGGCTGCAACTGAGCCATTGAAAGTCTCTAACGAGACTGATTGGGCGCCGATTGATTTTGCCATATCGGGTATGCCCCAAGGCTATAGTGTCGATTTGCTTAACCTAATTGCGGATATGACAGGCTTACAACTGAGGTACATCAATGGTTTTAGCTGGTTTGAACTAACCGAAAAGTTTAAAAAACAAGAGCTTGCAATGTTGCATTCAGTGATTAAAACTGATGAAACACAACTGCTTGGTGAGTTTAGCGAGCCTTTTCTGGAGCTGCCTTATGCCTTGGTAACTCAGCAAGGTATTGACCCTATTACCCATATCAAGCAGTTGTTTGGTAAACAGTTAGCCATTCCTACTGGCTGGTCAATAGTCGATGTGGTTAAACGAAATTACCCCGAGATTGAGATTATTGAAATGCCTTCTACTCACGCTATATTGCATGCCGTAGAGGAAGGAGAGGTGTTTGCCGCACTCGATAGCAGCATCATATTGCATTACACGGCGAATCAGTTTTTTGTAGATAAAATTCAGTACCATGAGCAATTGGATTTCTCACCATTAAAGGTCGATACCGGCCTGCACATTATACTTTCTAAGAAAAATGCCGACTTAATTGAGATTATCAATTTAGCTTTAGCTAATATCACGCCAGAGCAAAAGCAGGCTTTGCAAGCCAAATGGTTTGGTGAAGGAGAAAAGCAGAACTTAACGACGAAAGGCACCGTTCCTTTCGCTGAGCTTATCGATTTAGCTAAAAACCCCAGTGACCAACAGCGCCTAGTACAGCGTGAATTTAATGGTGTTACAGAGTTTATTTACGTCACGCCTTTTGGCGATACTTCCGCTGGTGATGAAGAATATTTTGCCATTGTGGTACCAGCTAAAGAGTTGTTGGCGAGTAGCGTTGAAAGAGTGCAGCAGTCTATCTTACTGACGTGTATGTGCTTATTGTTAATCTTGCCTGTGTCGTGGATCTTCTCTTCACCGATTATTAGGCCGATTAAGTTATTAGCTAAAGAAAACGAAAAGATAAAAAATCGCCAATATGATGATGTTATAAAAGTTGAGACCAATATTACTGAACTAGATGAACTGGCACACTCGATGATGGATATGTCTTGCTCAATTAAAGAGTATGAAGAAAACCAAAAAGAGTTAATGGAGTCGTTTATTAAGCTTATTGCACAAGCAATTGATGATAAGTCGCCGTATACCGCTGGGCATTGTAATCGTGTACCTGAGCTTGGCTTGATGTTGGCAGAGGCGGCTGAAAAGTCACAGCTTGCTCCCTTTAAAGACTTTAAGTTTGAATCACTAGATGCACACCGAGAGTTTAGGATCGCCGCTTGGCTGCATGATTGCGGAAAAATCACCACTCCAGAATATATTGTCGATAAAGGCACAAAACTCGAAGCGGTTTATAACCGGATCCATGAGATTAGAATGCGCTTTGAGGTGCTGTGGCGTGATGCAGAGATCCATTATCTGAAGCAGGTTGCGTTAGACGAAAGCGCTAAAGAGCTTTACCTTAAAGAATTGACTCAACAACAAAAGCAGCTATCAGAGGATTTTAGTTTTATCGCGACGGCTAATATTGGTGGCGAGTTTATGGGGCAAGAATCTAAAGATCGTTTAGCACAGCTAGCGAATATTACTTGGCAGCGCCACTTTGACGATCGAATTGGTTTATCGCCTATTGAGGAACTCAATCTAAGCCAAAGAGATACTAAAGAAAGTTACCCCGTAACAGAGCCATTGCTGCGTGATAAACCTGAGCATATTATCAAGCGGATCAATAAGGTGGAGTTTGATCCTAAGTTTGGCATTAAAATGGCGATCCCAGAAGATCAATATAACCTTGGCGAGCTATATAACTTATCGATCTCACGAGGCACGTTAACCACCGAGGACAGGTTTAAAATTAATGAGCACGTGACGAGTACGATTAAGATGTTGGAGAATCTGCCGTTCCCACCAGAACTTGCTCGGGTACCGCGTTATGCATCAACTCACCATGAAACTCTAAAAGGCACCGGTTACCCGCGAAAACTTAGCGCTGAAGACTTATCGATCCCCGAGCGGATCTTAGTGGTAGCCGATATTTTTGAAGCGTTAACCGCAGCCGATAGACCCTATAAAAAGGCTAAGCCATTAAGCGTTGCGATTGATATCTTGTATAAGATGGCGCTTGATGAACACTTGGATATGGATATCTTTAAGCTATTTTTATCGAGCGGTATTTACTTGGAGTATGCCAACAAATTCCTCGATAAAGAGCAGATAAATGAAGTAGATACAGCTAAGTATTTGGACGATGCACAGCAAAGTAAAAACACATAATCACTTCATAGCAGCTATTATGACTATTTGCTAAATAACCTAATGACTGCTTGCTCTTGAGTTTGGATGACGGCGACTGCTTTTTTGGTACAAACAAAGGCCGAATGTGGCGGCTAACAAATAGAACTGTTGTAAGCGCTCTACAATGGGGAACTGTGCAAACTCGGTGGTACTAGTGATGCTTAATATGGCTAAAAGTACTAGCAGGGTGGTTAGGATAATCAGTTGTAGCTGTTTGTCTAACAACGATGGCTTGCAAAGTATTGATGCGAGATAAATACTGCCCCACCCAATTATTGCGCCTAGGGCGATATCAATAGGCCAGTGTGCGCCAACGGCAATACGTGAGAGGCCGACAATGACTGCGAGTGAGACAAGAACAATACGACTCAACAGTCGTGTCGACGATAAAAAAGCTGTTCCTGCTAGCAAGAAGATTGTTGAAGTATGTCCTGAGGGGAAGCTTTTGCTATAGCGTGCATCACCAATAATATTGATCTGCTCTAAAATGGCTGCAGGGCGTAGCTCTGCAAAATAGCTTTTTAATAAATGGGTTGAGATTAAGCAAATTACTGCAGCTAAAAGGACTCGTAATATCCAAGTCGGTTTAAAACATAAAATCAGTACCATAATACTGCCAGTTACTATGCCATTTCCCATATCTGTAATACTGGCTAAAAGCTCTGGGTTAAAATAGTCGCTAGTTTGGTTGATATACCAAAAATAAGCGTTATTGACGCTGGGTTTCATCATTAGTAAAAAGACACTAATTAATACAAATAGTACCCATAGAAATGCTGTGTTATGGCTTAAGGGTGAGCTAACAGGCTTAACTTTATGGAACGGTTGTAGAGTAAAATCTTGGTTTAGCTTATTCATCGTTTGTCACGCATCAGCAAATTTTTAGCAAGTCTATTAATGCTGAAGTGAAAGAAATGTCATCGACATTGCCACAGTCAAATGTGATTAATTCTTAATCGAAAAAAGTCATTGTTGAATATTTTTGTGATGGTAGAATGCGCGCTCGGCGAAATTTATTGCTGTGTTTATTTTGAGCTAAATGATTGCTGTTATTTTTATAATCTGTATTTCAATAGCGATAAATTAGCAATTTAGCACTAAAAATCAGGCATGGCATTTCTTCACTATTAATTCGAGTACTTATGAAACGGATTTTGTTGTTAACTCTATTGGCTTTATCCAACCAAGCTGCGGCTGTTGAACCACTTTTTGAAACTCCTAAAGATATGCAGCCGACATGGGTTGATGACATCTTGTCTGTATTTGGTGCTGATGGTGAGTTTGATGAAACTAAGCCTATCGATATGAGCTACCTGCCAACGGCGTATTACACACCGGAAAAAAAATTTGGTGTGGGGCTACTTATGGTTGGTCTATATAAAACCGATGGTTCATCGAGTGATGAACAGCCATCATCGCTGGTATTAAATTCGTTTGTATCAATGAACAACTCTTACGGTGTTGAAGTCGAAAACATGACCTTCTTCAACGGCGGTAAGCAGCGCTTACAGCTTGGTCTCGAGCTACATAACGAAGCGGCCGTTTATTATGGGCAAGGTATAGAACAAGGCAATATTGACGCTAATCATCATGAGTTTGAAGAGCAGGTTTATAGCTTTAAGCCACGCTTTATGACTGAAGTTGCCGATAACTATTTTCTAGGTATCGGTGCTGATTTTACTTATGCTAGTGCCGATAAGTTAGAGCTAGTTGAAACCGGTGTGCCAGTGGATACTGATACAGTATTGCCAAACAACTTTAGCTCTGGTTTGGTAGTGACTAGTATCTATGATTCTCGTGATTACCGCTTAAATGCCACCAAAGGTTGGTTATTTCAAATTGATGCTGGCTTGTATCAAAATGACGAGTACTCATCGTTCTCGACTTATGATCTTGAGTTAGCAAATTATATCGACCTGAGCTCAACGTCTTTATTAAGTCATGCGCCGGGCCTTATTGCTTGGCAAGTTCAAGGCCATTTTACCGATGGCGATGTGCCATGGAATATGTTGCCTGATCTAGGCGGTTCAGGTGCAATGCGTGGTTACATTAAAGGTCGCTACCGTGACAAGCAGATGATGATGGGCCAAGTGGAGTATCGACTACCTATCTTCCAGCGTTACGGCATGGTTTTTTGGGGCGGAGTGGGCAGTGTAGCCTCTAAAGTGAGCGATCTTAACGAAGAGCTGTTAACCTCTTACGGTACTGGGTTCCGCTTTAAAATCAAAGATAACATTAACTTACGTCTAGATATCGGTGTGGGTGAAAATGAGACTAACTTCTACCTTAACGTGAACGAAGTCTTCTAATCATGACTGCTATGTACGTTGTTAATGTGAGCCTAATGGGGCTGGCGCTAGCCTTTAGTTTTACTAGTTTGGCATCGACGGATCCAGTAATGTCACAGGCTGTGGTGTCTAAATCTATAACGTCTAAATCTGTAACGTCTAAGCATATAACATCAAAGCCAAGCGTCGATCAGTGTCGTCGTAATGGCAAATACGATATTTATTTAAGTGGGATCCATACCGGCACTATGGATCGCACCGAGATCTGGCAAGGCCAATCTGCAGTTGTGACCACCAAGAGCGAAGCCAGCATTTTGGGGATTGGCACTCAATATCATCAAACAGCTACGCTTGCTTGGTCAGATGATAGCAATCAGTGGCTAACTAACCACTTTCACCAAAAAGTAACTGGGTTTCGAGCGCGCGATATGCATGCTAGTTTTAGTGCTAATGGCCTTGAGTCTGAGGTCGAGATTGATGGTGATCTCGAGCACTATCGCTCTGATGATATCCCGCTGCGTGATGTGGATACCTTGGCGATTCAAATGCGTGAGTTTTTAATGCAAGGGCGGCAGCAATTTCGCTTAATTAGGCAAGCGTCAGATGCTATTGAACCTTACCAGTATTATGTAAAACAACCGATTAGCAAGAACATTTCCCCTTGGGGAGAGTTAACTCTTATTCCTGTTGAGCAAAGCGGCGCTGAAGAGGTGACCTATTATTTTGCTGCTGAAATGGATTACCAGCTGATCCAAGCACGTTATCACGGCATTATTATACGCGGACTCATAGAGTTAACTGACTACAGTTCATCTTGTGGTTAAAAGCTGAGTTATTTCTGTAAAAAATAATGCTGCTTAATCCATAGCAGTAAGTCGCAACTTCGTAGAGTTAGTGCTTATCTAATATTTTGTTAGTGATCACTTACTCTGTGTGTCATTGTTTATTTGATTATTCCTGTTAAATTCTAGATTACCTTCATTTATAGCACTCAACCGTTATTGCTCTCTTTCTCTATTAAACGATGGATTAAAATAGCGGTAAATTCATCGCTTTGGCGTAATTTTTTCAAAGTTAAAATTTAATTAATTATGGCTTTTATGAATTCTCCAATATAAATGCGTTTAACTTTTATTAATGCGTTATATTTTGGAGCTATTGACCAAGCTGATATTAACAATATCGGTATTTGGAAAATGAAAAAATACGATGGAATTTCTGCTTGAACCCCAAATATGGATTGGTTTAATTACCTTAATTATTATTGAGATCGTACTGGGTATCGATAATTTAGTCTTTATTGCTATTTTAGTTAAAAAACTCCCACCAGAGCAGCGAGACAAAGCTAGAACCATCGGATTGTCGCTCGCACTTATTATGCGATTAGGCTTGCTGAGTATTGTGTCTTGGTTAGTCACCTTGACTCAGCCTTTATTCAGTATTTATGACCTTAGTTTCTCTACTCGCGACCTGATTCTAATTACTGGCGGTTTATTCTTACTATTTAAAGCGACTCATGAATTGCATGAGCGATTTGAAGGCGATCTGAATCAACAGCAAGGCACTAACGTTTATGCCAGTTTTGGCGTGATCATCGCGCAGATCTTAGCGCTTGATGCAGTATTCTCACTCGATTCAATTATTACCGCTGTGGGTATGGTCGATAGTTTAACTGTGATGATGATTGCGGTTATCGTGTCTATGATTGTGATGCTATTAGCGTCGAAGGCGATCACTAACTTCGTTAACGCGCACCCAACGGTTATCGTATTGTGCTTAAGCTTCTTGTTGATGATCGGCTTTATTTTGGTGGCAGAAGGCTTTGGTGTACATATCCCTAAAGGCTACTTGTACGCTGCTATTGGTTTCTCTATTTTGATTGAAATGTTTAACCAAATGATTAGCTCAAGCCATGCTAAGCATGCAGAGCGAGTGCCACTGCGTCAGCGCACGACAGAAGCCATCTTCCGCTTGATGGGCAATAAACATTACAACGTCCATGATGACGAAGACACTGAGCCAGCGCCAGTCAGTTTTGGTGATGTTGAGCGTGAGATGGTCACTGGTGTTCTATCATTGTCAGAACGTAATGTGCGCACAGTAATGACCCAAAGAAGTGAAACCGTTTGGCTTAATACTGAAGACAGTAACGACAAGGTTAAGCAGACAATTAAAAATAGCTGTCACCAGCTGTTCCCTGTGTGTAGTGGCTCACTTGATAATTTAGTCGGCATTGTTCGCAGTAAAGATTTGTTGTTAGGTATCGAAATGGGCGAAAAGTTAGCGGATATCGCTGCGGCTTTCCCTGCCTACATAGTACCAGATAGCATTAATGTGATTCGTTTGCTTGATGGTTTTAGAGAGTCGAGAGCCGGCATGGCAGTACTTGCCGATGAGTTTGGTAGCATTCAAGGTATCGTGACCTTACACGACTTGCTTGAGTCTATTGTCGGTGAGTTCCCTGATATTGGTGAAGTACCTGAGATCAGCATATGTAACGACGGCTGGTTAGTAAAAGGTTCCACTTCACTGCATGATCTGGAATCGCGTTTAGAAACGATAGGTTTGATTGATAAGCAACAAGAATACATTACCGTAGCGGGTCTATTGTTAGCGGTGAACTCTACCATTCCTAAGGTGAGTGATGTGGTTGAATTTGCCAAGCTTAAATTTGAAATTGTCGAAGCAGATGATTTTAAAGTGTCGCTAGTTAAGGTAAGCCACATAGCAAGCTAAGTGGTTTTATCGACAGAAAGGGTCTGCATTGCAGACCCTTTTTATTAATACTTTAAGTCGTAATTACAGCATCAGTAAGTAAGCGATAAAAATCAGTGATAACGCGTAGATAATCGGGTGCACTTCACGCCCTTTACCGGCAACAACCATAGCAAACGCGTAGCTAATAAAGCCCATTGCCATACCGTTAGCAGGTGAGAAGCTTAAAATGGTGAACATCACGGTAAAGAAGGCGGCAATACATGAAGGCTTATGATCCCAGTTGATATGACCTAAGCGGCCAACCATATAAATGCCGACAACTATCATTGCAGGTGCAACGATGGCGGTAGAGAACATCGAAAATACGGGATAGCAAAACAGTGCCAGCAGGAATAAACACGCTGTTGCTACTGCTGCAAGACCAGTTTTAGCGCCTTGGGCTGACGCAATACCTGATTCAGAAAAAGCGGTAATCGAGGTGGTGCCCAATACGCTACCAATAACCGTACCGCCTGCATCAGCGACTAACGCTGAGCGTGCGTTTGGTACCTTGCCATCTTTATCGATGATCCCAGCATCTTTACCTACACCAACAATAGTTGATAAGCCGTCGAAGAAGTCGACGATAAAGAAAATGATCACGATAAACAGCAGGTCAAATAGCTTATCGACGGTGAGAAACTCAAAGTTAAATACCTTACCAAAACTTGGCTCAATGCTTGGTGGCACACTAAACCAATTTTCAGGGATAGGTGCGTATTGAGTTCCCAATACTGCATCGCTTATTAACGTTAAGGTAATCGAAGTCATAAAGGCGATAAAAGTGGCCAGCTTAATATTACGCACCATGCAGCCTACCGCGACAAATAGACTGATAAAGGCAATGGCTACTTGCGGTTGGCTAATATCGCCCATGCTAACCAGCACCACTGGGTTAGCCACAATAATCCCTGCATTCTTTAAACCTAGAAAGGCGATAAACAAGCCTAAAGACACTGTGATAGCGAGTTTAAGATCTTCTGGGATCGACTCAATCATCTGCTTGCGAATTTTGGTCATTGAAAAAATTAAATACACTATACCCGACAAGAAGATGCCGAATAGTGCCTCGTGCCAAATCAGCGCCACAGAGCTTGATGCTAGCATGCCTTTAAAAAAGCCATTCATGCTCATGCCTGGGGCTAACATCACTGGGTAGTTGCCAAAAAAGCCCATAATCAAGGTGGCGAGTGCGGCGGCTAATGCTGTGGCGGTAAAGATAGCGCCTTTATCCATGCCATCAATGCTACCTAAAATCGCCGGGTTCACGGCCAGAATATAACTCATGGCTAAAAAAGTAATAAAGCCTGCGTAAAGCTCGGTGCCAACATTGGCATTGCGCTTAGAAAGTTGGAAAGTGTTTTCCATAAAGCGGGACTGTCCCGCACGTCGAAGTAAGCTAGAGATTGCCACAGTGATGCCTTATTAATGTTTATTGATGCGCTTATTTTAAGCGCAGAGAATTCAATAAATTTATTGGCAGATACCACTGGGAGGCCAAGTGCTGTAGACGTTTGGCGACGGACGGTGATTGGGCTGTAGTCACAAGATTAGGTCTTGTGGTAGAGACTTCTGGACCAAATTTCCAGCGATATACAGCACAATAAATTGTTGGCGCGGATTGTACGCAAGCAGAGACGTTGCGCAAACAATTACAAGCAAAGTGTGCGATTGATCAATTTTTTCAGCATATAGAAAGTCGCTAAAAATTAGCTCAGTATTAGGTTTTAGTACTCACTGGTTTTGCCAGCTTTTGCCTTAGCATTTGAATTAACGCAGGTGACACTGAGGCTAGGATCATACTGACCATTAAGATGTATTGCGCTGGAGTATAAGATTCTCCCACCAGTAACATACCGCTAAGGATCCCCGCTATAGGGTTAGCAATACTTCCGAAAGTAAAATCAACTACGCTCATTCTTTGCAGCAGCCATACATACAAACCATAGCCTAGCACTGTATTGAGGATCACTATCCAGCCTATGCCGAATGTGTTCATTAGGCTAAGTTCTGTCGCAAGATGGATATACTTTTCTGGCGCATATAAGGCTTGCCCTAGCGCAATAAACAGCAAAATACTGCCGCCAATAATTAATTGCCAAGTGAGCACCGTCCACCAATGTATACGCGAACCTAGCTCTTTAGTTATTGTGCTACCGACAATAATACAGCTAATGGCAGCCAGCATAGCGATCAAACCCACAGGATTTAAACTGATAGAGCTGGGATCAAATAACTGCCAAGCGAGTATGACTATGATTGCGCCGGATATCGCTTGGATTGGATTAGGTAATTTGCGGTTCATTAGCCAATGGAAAAGCATGGCAAAGACTGGAACCGATACCATCCCCACACCCGATATGGCAGAGGGTAACGTCAGCGCCATGACAAAGATAAGACTGAAGAAGATCGCGATGTTGATTGCACCGAGTTTAATTAAAATTGGCCAGTCGGCTTTATTCGGTAAGCTAGGCTTGATCGCCAGTAAGATTAACCCTGCAGGTAAAGCCCTAATCGCACCCAATAATAATGGTGGCCAGTCAGGTAAACTGAACTGAGTCATGGCATAGGTGGTGCCCCAAAAAAAGGCTGGGATCATAGCAAGGAAAATATTCATCAACTACCTTTGTGTTAAGTATCTTTACATGAAGATATTATTTATTGTGTGCCGATAACTTAGTTTTGTAAAGTATCTTCTTATAAAGTATCTTTGCGTGAAGATTTAAATGTGCCGTATGAAGTGCTGAGTTAAAGGTGATAAATGGAAGATATCGATAAGGTCCGCGCGCAGTGGGAGCAAGAAAAGCCTCATTTAGATACGCTGCCAATGGCTATTTTTGGACGCATTATGCGTTTGCAGAAACATATCGAGGCTGAAGTTGCCGCTTGTCATAAGCAATATGGGCTGACGATGGGTGAGTTTGATGTTCTTGCTACGCTTAGGCGGTCAGGTGAGCCATTTAACCTGACACCATCTGCTTTGTTGTCATCTATGATGCTAACTTCTGGTGCCATGACCAATCGCTTAGACAAACTTGAATCTAAAGGTTTGATTGAGCGCGTGCACAGTAAAGAAGACCGCCGTAGTGTATCGGTAGGTCTAACTGCAAAAGGTTTCGACACCATAGACAAGGCGATTGAAGATCATGTTGCTGTTCAGCATCAGTTAGTCGAGCGGTTATCTGATGCACAAAAGCCTGAGCTCAACCAGTTACTCAAGACTTGGTTAACGGGTTTTGAAGGCACTAACGATAGTAACGTCTAACCGTATAAAGTGAATTGAACCAAAGCCAGCATAACTGCTGGCTTTTTTATTGGTTTAACTAAGTGGTTCTAATTAGCGGATTGGGCCTAACGCGAGCTAATTAACTGTTGTAGTCAATATCACTACTGATTTTGCGATAAACTAGTTCAGTAATCTTAAATGTGTCACATTTTTAGCGTCTTATCGGCTCTTTCTCCTGCCTTCAGCTGTTTCTGTGCTAAGTCAATCACGGTTTGGAATGTATTCCAGGTGTATAACCGTCGCCATAAACTCATCCTCATTGAATTGATACAGAATGTTCGCAGAGGATCGCTGCACCATTAAAATAAGGATATTCCCAAGCCATGAAAGCTATTGGATTTAAACAAACCATGACATTTGCCATTATGTTACTGGTTTCTTGCTGTTTATTAGTGGCTAATTGGATTTCATACCAAGCCTTAAAACAAGACACTATCCAATATGTAGAAAATAGTTCGCAAGCGATGACCCATTATGAAGCTGATGCGATCTCTCAATGGTTTAAGCGTAAAGCTACCGCCATTATAGCCATGGCAGATCAATATAAACGGGGAGATATACAGCAATATGTCGACTTTGCCCGTCTTGGTAAAACGTCAAATAGCCTATATTCGGTTTTTTGGGGGTTTGATGATGGTAGCTCTTACGCCAGTGTTGCGGATAATGCTATTTGGCGTGATGGCGTTGCCGATCCCAGTCAATATGATCCGCGCCCTCGTGGTTGGTATCAGCTAGCAAAAGCTAATCAGGCACCTGTGTTGACCGATATCTATACCGATATGGTAACTAAACAACCTGTCATCTCTATTGTCACGAATCTAGGCGATGGTGTGCTTTCAGGGGATATTGGTTTAGAAATTTTAGCTAAAACCGTAAAAGATATTGATTTTCCTGGTGCGCAAACCACGATTATTGATAGTAGTGGTAAGGTATTAGCTACGTCAGCGGGCGATCTGAAGGTCGGTCAATCTTTGGCTGATGCAGGGCTTGGTCAGTTAAGCCGTGCGATTACATCTCAAGACTCTTATAGCGGCGATTACATTCAGAATAAGGATCTGAAATTAGTTTTTAGTGAGTCAATCAGTCTACTAGCAGATCAAAATTGGTATCTATTCATTAGCGTTGATGAATCAGTTGCCTATGTGGGCTTAAACCAAAGCTTACGCAACTCTATGTTTATGTCCGCGATTATGTTGCTGATCAGTATTGGCTTAGTGCTGGCTATTTTAAACTGGTTGTATCGGCCAATTTTAAATTTGAAAGAGATGGTGATTGCCCTGTCTCATGGTCACGCTGATTTGACTCGCCGTTTACCTGTGACACGTGAAGATGATCTAGGAGAGATCGCTTCGGGAATTAATCGTTTCGTTGCTAACCTACAAAGTTTGCTTAAAGAGGTGGCGTCAGGCTCAAAAGAGATAGGTTCTAGTATTAGTAAGCTCAATCAGCAAACAAATGAAAATACTCAGGTGCTACAAAAGCATGTATTGGAAACTGAGCAAGTGGTTACCGCAGTAGAAGAAATGAGCGCGACTGCTATGGATGTGGCTAACAATACTTCTCAGGCGTCTAATGCTGCAGTAGTTACTAGCGATCAAGTTAGTAATACCAATCGTATCGTGGCAAATACAAAGCAAACTGTCGATCGCCTAATTCAAGATGTCGAAGATAGTGAAACGAATATTGCTCATGTGGCACAAGATGCCGTCAGCATTACAAAGGTGTTGCAAGTGATAGGTGATATCGCAGAGCAGACAAATTTGTTGGCGTTAAATGCTGCTATTGAAGCCGCAAGAGCCGGCGAGCAAGGCCGAGGTTTTGCCGTGGTTGCCGATGAGGTTAGGGCGCTCGCAGCGAGAACCCAAGTAAGTACCACTGAGATTGAGCAAACTTTAGATAAGCTACAACAAGGGATTAATAATGCCGTTGGTGCAATGAAGCAGACAAAGCTAACTTGCGAGCAGGCTAGTGAAGCAACCTTAGATGTCAGCGACAATCTTGAGAAAGTGGTGCGTTCAATTGCCGATGTAAATGACTTAAACACCCAAATTGCCACAGCAGCTGAAGAGCAAAGTGCTGTGTCTGATGAGATAAGCCGCAACATGAATGCGATCCGCGATATGGTGGTAGTACTTGATGATAATGGTCAGTCTACAGATCTTGAAACCAACAAGCTTACTGCAGCTAATGACAAGCTAATTGCAGTAGTGGACAAGTTTACCATCGAATAATAGGTGAATAACGGACCTCGACTAATCTGCTTTATAATCGAGGTCATTTGCTTTAGCATGCCTAACACTTAGCCAGCCATCTTGCTTAATCTAATGAAAAAAATACTAATTGCCGCCAGTGTAATAGCTGCTTTCACTCTATCTGCTTGCAGCAAAAAAACGGCTCAGATTGAATGTGAGACGTTCGAGCGTTGCTATGTATTGAGTTTGATAGCAGGGCAAAAAGCGCTGCAAAGCCATACTGAATTTAGGCAATTAAAAGTCGTTATTGGCATAGACTATGACGCTAAAAAAAGTACTGAAGTGCAAACTAAGGTTAAAGAGTCGAGCGGCTCTGCAGAGTTTGATGTACTTGCTAAGCAGGCATTACAAGATTCAATGGAAGCATTACTACCTGTTTTGGCGACATTGTCAGAAGAGGAGCAAGACAAAGGTGAGTCATTCAGTACAGATTTGATAATGAAAACGGCTGATTTCCCCATTGAGCCAAAAGTCGAACGAGAGCCTGAGTTAGTTGAACAGTTTCATGATAATGGTCAATTGAAAGTTCGCGGCTACGAGCTAGGATTTGATAGAGTAGGTCATTGGCAGACTTTTTATGCGGACGGCACGCTGCGTTATGACGAGCACTATCCTGCAGGAATAAGAAAGCGTTTCTATGAAAATGGTCAACTCGCACAAGAGGGCTATTTTGACGAAGGTATAGAGCAGGGCGAGTTTACAGATTATCACGACAACGGCAGTCTAAGAGCAAAGCGTCACTTTCAAGATGGCCAGATAGTTGGTTTCGCTGAATCCTATTCAGAAGATGGCACGCTGGAGCAGCAGGCCAATTTCGATGCTGAAGGTAACGGCACATTGCGAGAGTTTTGGCCTAACGGACAATTGAAGTGGGACACTGCAGTTATTAGCGGCCAGCCAACTGGTCAGCAGGTATATTACGACCAGCAAGGTCAGCGGCTCGTTGAAAAGGCGCTTGCAGCCGCCAAGGTGTTTCAGCAAAGTATTGCTGATAATGATATTGATACCTTTATGCACTTTATTGTTGATGAAGAGATCCTGTTTGAAGGCACTAGAGTTAGTTATCAACGCATCATTTGGCAGTTCACCGAAAAGATGAAAGCGGGCGTTTTTAGTCAAGACTCGGTGGCATTTACCGAGGCCACACAAATGTTTATTGATGCTGATGAGTTTTATGCTTACTTGCCAATGACAATTAGCACTCCAAGCAAACAAGGTATGCAGACTCGAGATTCAGCCTTAGTCGGTTACTCTACCGATATTGGTAAAACATGGAAGTTTGTCGATGCTAGCGATGGCTACAATGTGGTTGATGCTGTGTTACTGAGTTTACCTAATGAGCTGAAGATCCCTAAGTTTGCAGAGCCTCAAATTATTGTTGAAGAAGGTGAATAATTAGCAGTGTTAAAGTTGAGTGAAAGCCAAAAAAAGAGTAAGCCAAAGCTTACTCTTTTTTATTGCTGAAGCCGCGTGTTTGCCGCGATTTACTTCAGCAGTTATTACTTCTGTTGCTATCTACTTTTGTAGTTGGGCTTTAGCTGCTTCAACTTTAGAAAAGTCTAAGCCTAGTTCTTCAACAGCTTCTTTAATCAAAGCAGGGTTTTGCATTACAAGGCCCATTAACTGCTGTAGCTTTTCAGGTGGAATGCCGAGCTGACCAATCACTGCCATGGCCATCATTGGGTTTTCAGTTAGTGTTTGGAACAGCTCTTTAGCTTGCTCATCACTGACGTTGTGTTCTTTTAAGATCGCAAGAATCGGGTTCATTGCATTACCTTTTTGAGTATGTAAATTTTCAATAGTGACTAATTCTAACACTCATCTCTGCCCAAGGTGGAGTGAGTTTTATTGTTGTGTGTACTATAGGCATGCCTGCAACTGACTGTTGTTAGCTGTAGGATAGGTTTAGCTTAAAATGTAGTCATTTAACTCTCTGTTTATTGATGAGTTTTGCAAAGTTAGCTTTTAGTGATATAGCCAAATTTAAACCTTAGATAAGCTGCGCAGCAGTTGGCGTATAACGTCGTATTATTGCTAGGAAATAGCTTACATGGAAAAGTCACAAGCAGGCCTGAGTCATTACTTATCTGGGCTGTTTTTAAAAGATAGGCAGGTTAGCAAACGGGTATTTAATTTAGTGATTGGCTTAGTGCTAATTTGGGGATTTAGTCTTAATTATCTAGCTGTTGCGTATTTTCCGATTGAAATACTGCATTGGATAAATCCCTGGGTTTTGCTAGTAGTTGTGTTTGGATCATTAATGGGCGGCTGCTTGATTATGCTGCAGTATCCGCTGCCGCTGGTGAGCTTTTTAGGCTACAACCTGATGACTTTGAGCCTTTGCATTACCTTAAGCCTACTTCTACAAGGGTTTACGGCGGCAGAGGTCGCGGTAGCCGTGGAGTATACTGTAGGCATTACCTTATTAATGATCATTACTTCAACCTTAGTACCTAAGCTTTTTTTGAGTTTTGGCAAGGTGTTATGTGTAATTGGTGGATGGATAGTGTCGGTTGAGTTTACTTGGCTGCTGCTGTTTGGTCATAGCCACGATATGATCCATTTAATTGTCGCACTGAGTAGCTGCGGTTACATTGGTTATACTTGGGCTGTTGCTTGTGAGTATGGCGAAACCTTAGATGAGGCGATAGATTTTGGTGGCATGTTGTATATCCATATCATGAATTTATTTATGCGTATTCTAAATCTTATTGCATCGCTGCGATCGTAATTGACAGCCAGTGAGATTAAGCAAAAAGCACAGCCTAGGCTGTGCTTTTTTCGTTTAAAGCATTTCTACTTAGCAAAAACACTAAAACGTTAACATAAAAAGTTATAGCGGATTTAGGTAGGCTTTCACTGCGGTCAGCCTTACTGTTGCACCGCCGATAATATCGAGAAACCCTAGTATCGATAATGGCTTGTTAGCACTGACCCATGCTGAGCCCGTTGCGCCAATAGGGAGCATTGCCATAGTGGCTTCATCCACCTCTAGCACCACGGTTCTGCCCACAGGCATAGAACCTAAGTTTATATGGCGGGATACCATCTGCTCACGAGGTAAGATATCGCCCTGGGCTTCACCTGTGGCTTCGACCTTACTGTGCACTCTGGCTCTAAATATCTGCCCTGGATAAGCATCAATATAAAACTCAGCAAATTGACCTGGTTGAATATAGGCAAATGACTGATCAGGAATACGCATCTCGACAAATTTGCGCTTGATATCCCATAGGTGCATCGCTCCAACACGTGAGCCATCGGCGATATAAACATGGGTTACCATGCCGTCAAAAGGTGCGCGCACCTCTAGGCGTTTGAGCTCAAATTGCTGTTTGCGAAGTTGGGCATACTGCACTTCTAGCTGGGCATGTTGCACTTTAAGCTCTGCTTTTATTATCTCAACATTGTCCTCAGCATTTTCTAAATCGCGCTCGCTAACATGCTGACCTAGCTCGGCTTTACGTTTATGGGTGCGCTTAGCTTGGGCAAGCTTTACTTCAGTTGCCTCGATGCTGCGCTCAACCTCGTTGATCCGCGCGTTGATTTCATCGATGGCACTACTGACCTTGTCATCTACTAAGGTGTAGATCAATTCCCCTTTTTTGACTCGTTGATTGTGATCGACTTCGATCGATTCTATCTGCTGACCAATGGCAGGGGATAAAATCGCATGGGGAGCTCTTACTGTGGTTGAGTTAGTTAAGTCTGCAGGTGAATAAAAGCGGTGAGCCAAAAACAGCGCACTAGCAATTAAACAACCGACAAATACGCTAATAAAATAATTGCGCGGTCTGGTTTTTATCACTTTGAATTTAAACAGTAACCAAACGATAAAAATGTACGGCAGCATGATCTCTTTCATTAGCGTGTCCCCCTAATCCATTCTTGTGCTCTGTCCCAGTCGGTGACGATGGCGATAACGGCCAGTACCCATAAAGGTTTCCAAAATAGGCCTAGCATACATAGCCAAAACACCAGTTTTGCTTGCTGCATGCCTTGTTCTTTAGCGAGGTACTTAGGCAAAGAGTGCAGGTGCCAAAGTTTTAGAGCGACCCAACTAAAAATGCCGACAGTGATTAAGGTGACGACCCACATAAAGGCCACGGAATCGAGTAATACTATTACGCTTGGTAGATTTTTATAGGTAAAGTCGGTGTCATGGATCTTCATTTAACTCACTTAGACGGCGTGTCATCGGCTTTTGATATTTATTGGAAAGCAGATGTTAGCGTTGGCTTGCTGAACCCAGGTTGAACTCCTTATCCAGTCATTTGTTAGATAGCGTCAATAAACTGAGTTTTGAGACCTGTACTGCAAAAAATCGACGAAATAGATTTTATGTAAGTTTTCTGGCATTTCTTTTTGAAAATATTTTTTGTTGGTTGTTTTTGTTGGTTAAAACAGAGTTTTATTGGTCATGGTGCTAGGTAGATTTTAATTTTGTTTATTTTTATCTGATTTTTATCAATATGTTGGTTGTCAATATTTTGTCTTTGATGATTTTGTGGTTTTTATAGTTATAAGTTGGTGATTAATCGATATATTTAGATTTACAAAATTAGGATTACAGATAATAATCCGCCAGATCTTACAAGTTGCACCGTGTGCACTTGCTGAAAAAGGCAAAACCTGTGAAAGCAGGTGACGCAAAGCATCCAGCCTAAGGGGCAACCTATGGCAGTGGCGCTACCACAAGTGACACAGGCCGCACTGCCTGCCTGTTTGTTACTTTTCTATATCTAATGAAAAGGGATAAATACATGAAATCACTAAAAATAAACCTGTTAGGTGCTAGTGTTGCGTTAGCTATGGGCGCGTTATCTGCTCCAGCTATGGCTAACGGTAGCGATATGGTTAATCCACAAGCCGGTGTTGTTGTGGGCTATTGGCATAACTGGTGTGCCGGTGGTGGTTACAAAGGTGGCGTAGCGCCATGTGTGACATTAGAAGAAGTCGATCCGCAATATAACGTTGTTGATGTGTCATTTATGAAGGTTTATGGCGCAGTAGGCACAATTCCTACCTTTAAATTAGATCCTGCAGTGGGCTTGTCACAAGCGCAGTTTATTGAGCAAATCAGTGAGCTAAACCGTCAAGGACGCTCTGTATTAATCGCATTGGGCGGCGCAGATGCGCACATTGAGCTGCGTAATGGCCAAGAGCAAGCACTGGCGGATGAAATCATTCGTTTAGTTGAGGTATATGGTTTTGATGGTTTGGATATCGACCTTGAGCAAGCGGCTGTTACCGCTGCTGACAACCAAACTGTTATTCCTGCTGCGCTGCGTATCGTTAAAGACTACTACCGTGAGCAAGGTAAAAACTTCTTGATCACTATGGCACCAGAATTTCCATACTTAACAACTAGTGGCAAGTACGTGCCTTATATCACGGCATTAGAAGGCTACTACGATTGGATTAACCCACAGTTTTATAACCAAGGCGGTGACGGTATTTATATCGAAGGCCTAGGTTGGATTGCCCAAAACAACGATAATTTAAAACAAGAGTTTATTTATCATATCGCTGATGCGCTAGCGAATGGCAACAATGGTTTTACTAAGATCCCGCACGATAAACTTGTGTTTGGTATTCCTACTAACATCGATGCCGCAGCAACCGGCTATGTTAAAGATCCACAAAAGCTATACGCTGCTTTTGAACAACTAAAAGCACAAGGTCAGCCACTACGTGGTGTGATGACGTGGTCTGTTAACTGGGATATGGGGAAAAACTCAGCAGGTCAGGCTTACAATGAGTCATTCATTAAGGCATACGGTCCGTTTATTCATGGCCAAGATATTTTGCCGCCAGAGCCTGATAACGGTAAACCAATTTTTAGTGGGATCAGTAATACTCGGGTTAAGTTAGGCGGTGAATTTAATTCACTAGCTGGCGTAACCGCCAACGATATGGAAGATGGTGACTTAACATCGTCAATTGAAGTTGAAGGTAACGTAAACACTGATGCACTGGGTTTGTATGCACTAACATACCGCGTGTCTGATAGCGATGATAATCTGACTGAACAAGTGCGTAGTGTTGAAGTGTATAACACTAAACCAGAAATCAAAGGCGTAACTAATGCCAGCGTATTAGTGGGTAGTGAGTTTTACCCTATGGCAGGTGTTAGTGCACTTGATGCCGAAGATGGTGACTTAACTGACCATATCGTTATTGAAGGTGATGTTGATACGGATACATTAGGTCAGTATTCACTCACTTACCGTGTAACAGACAGTGCTGGGCAACAAACCGTTGCATTGCGCAGTGTTACAGTGAAAGAGCAAGGCGCTGTGTGTGAAAACGCATGGGATAAAGCCAAGGTTTACCTTGGCGGTGATACAGTTAGTCATTCTGGTAAGAGCTGGTTAGCTGGCTGGTGGACTCAAGGCGATGAGCCCGGCACTACAGGCGAGTGGGGCGTTTGGAAAGCACAAGGCGATAGCGACTGTGACGGTGGCTTACCACCAGTGGTTAAACCAACTCTTGATGTCACCGGTATTGCACCGCGTTATGTACTTGATCAAGGCAGTGTCACTATCGAATTTAGCGCTAGCGTTAACCAAACCATGGTGATTAAAGCTAGCTTAGTGCAAGGCAATAACGTATTTGCTAGCACTGAAGTTAATAGCGTAAGCACTGCAGCTCTGACTCTATCTGCGACAGATTTAGTTGAAGGTAGCTATGAAGTCGTGGTTAGCGCTCCAGAGCAAGAGCTAACTCGCCGTACTAGCGTCAGCTTAGTTGAAGAAGATGAGGGCGGTGACTACCCAGCGTACGCTGCAGGCACTCAGTACCAAGCTGGTGATGTTGTGACTAACGCCGGCGGTGTTTATGAGTGTCTACCATGGCCAAACAGTGGCTGGTGTAGCGGTTCAGCAAGTCATTATGCGCCTGGTGTGGGTAGCGCTTGGGCCGATGCTTGGTTCGCTCGTTAATGTTGTTAATACATTAAGCTAATCGGCTAACCTTATATCGATAAGCTTTAAAGCCCTATCAATTTGATAGGGCTTTTTTGTATTAGTTGTTTGATGTTTGAGCTCAATTGCCTCTAGGCTAATTTATACTTTATTTATATACGCTTACGGCTAGGTTTAAATGTGATCTAGTTAGCAAATTAGCTTTGAAATACTAGCGATAGTGAGCAATTAATATGAATATCTATTCATATTAATTCAATAACTATAAATAAATATGCAATCAAATTCTGTTGAGTCAAACTCTATCAAATTAAGCCGTCGTCAATTTCTTTATGCTGGTGCTGCTGCATCTAGCTTAGCGACTTTAGGTTGTAGCTCAAGCCCTGTTTCTACGCAAACTCCATCAGCTGCAACAGTGAATACCACTGAAGCGATACCGCTTAACTTTAACGAAAATCCATTAGGGCTAGCACCTAAGGCACAGCAAGCGGTACTTGAAGCATTGCCTAACGCTTGGCGGTATCCAGATGCGGCACGTAGTGATTTAATGGCAACGATTGCTAGCAATCTATCATTAGAAGCCTCGCAGCTTATTTACGGTAATGGTTCATCTGAAGTGCTAAAAATGGCATTAGATGCACTGGTGCAAACTAATACCCAGTTAGTGATGCCAGATCCGAGTTATGGTGTGATTATTGATTACGCTATCGCCCGTGGTGTACCAGTGGTGAAGGTAAAGCTTGATGGCAATTGGCAAACTGACCTTAGCACGATGAAAGCCAAGGTTGCCGCCCATAATGGTCCATCTATTGTGTACTTATGTAACCCAAATAACCCGACGGGTCTATTATTGCCGCAAAGCGAACTCAATCAGTGGTTAGATCAAGCATCGAGCCAATTAAGCTTTATTGTTGATGAAGCCTATGTGGAATATGTGGCGCAAGCTGGATTTGTGTCAGCGATAGAGCGAGTCAATCAAGGGCAACAGCATATTGTGGTGTGCCGTACTTTCTCAAAGATTTATGCTTTAGCGGGTTTACGTGTCGGCTACGGTGTTGCGCATCCTGAGTTAATCAAACTGATGCAGGCGCAAGCGAGTATTGATAATGCCAACTTAATTGGTTGTGTTGCGGCAAAAGCCAGCCTTGAAAGTCATCAATGGCTTGAGTTGAGTCTTGAGTCAAATGCTCAGGCTCGCGCATTGGTTTATCAGCAACTTACTGAGCTGGGTTTAGATTACCTTCCTAGCGAAACCAACTTTATTTTCCATAAAGTCAACGGCGACAGTGAGCTGTATATGCAGCGTATGGTCAAGGCGGGGATTTTGGTTGGACGTCCATTTAATCACGGCGAAGGCTGGAATCGTCTTTCAATCGGCACGCCATCACAGATGCAGTATTTCTGTAAAACCTTAGCCAAGTTCCGCGAACTAGGCTGGGTGTAAAGTACGATTCAGATTAACAGCTCGCTACTAAGTGAGCTGTTGAGCTCGAGTGTTTGATGGACTTGGCTTTACTGTTTGCAGTGGCTAGTATGGTAATAACTAATTTTGTAAAAATTAAGACCATAAAGAGTCCTCCTTATGCCTACTGCATCTAAATCCGATCCAAGCGTTTCAATAAGCCCTCCCGTTATTGCTAACAATATCACCGATCTGATAGGCAATACCGATCTACTGCGAATTAATAGTCTCAGTGAACTGACTGGTTGTGAGATCTTGCTTAAGTGCGAGCAGCAAAACCCTGGCGGTTCTATTAAAGATCGCGCTGCGCTGCAGATGGTGGAAGATGCCATTGCAAGCGGCAAGTTAACATCTGGCATGACCATAGTTGAAGGGACTGCAGGTAATACCGGGATTGGTTTAGCACTGGTAGCGAAAGCACTTGGTTTTAAGATGCAGGTGGTTATGCCAAAGGGGCAAGCGCCTGAAAAAGAGCAAATGGTTACCCTGTATGATGCCAAGCTTAAACTTGTCGATCCATGCCCGTTTGCTAATTCAGATCATTTCTATCACACCGCGAGAAGAATAGCTGCGGAGAATAGTGATTGCTGGTGGGCGGATCAATTTGAAAACACCAGTAATTTTAGGGCCCATTATCTCAATACCGCTCCTGAGATCTGGCAGCAAACTAAAGGAGTGATCGATGCGCTAGTCTCTGTCGCTGGTACCGGCGGCACGATCGCTGGTAACTCGCGTTATTTATCAGAGCAAAATCCACAGTTACAAACTTGGTTGGTGGATCCTGATGGTTCTGGGATCTACGCATATTTGAAAACAGGCCAGTACCAATCAAGCGGCAGTTCATTTACCGAAGGTATTGGCATCATGCGTTTAGTGGAGAACTTTAGCCAAGCTAAGATCAACAAAGCCATTACTTTGCCGGATGTTGATTTGATCGCTATTGCGCGCCATGTTAGAGAATATGACGGTATTACGCTTGGTAGCAGCGCTGCGTTAAACGTTGCCGGCGCACTCTATGCCGCTGCAAAAATGGGCCGGGGCAAAACTATAGTGACTTTTTGGTGTGATATTGCCGAGCGCTCTTCATCAAAGCTTTATAATGAAAAATTTCTTAGCGACAAAGGTTTTAGTGGCAGCAGCGAAGCCGTTGCAGATATGTTTGCTCGTTATCAAGCTGAGGCTGATAGCGCAGTGGTTACTTTAGAGTAGATTGGGAGCTGGGTTTAGTTTTTACTGCACATTTATTGATAATTAGCTTTTGGTGTTAGATAGTCCGCTAAAGTAGTTATCCGTATAGCCCTAAGCATGAGTTTTATCCGGTTTAGGGATGTGCAAGGGTAGGAATTAAGTTGATGCACAGTGTTCCCAATGTTGAATTTAGAGCGCCTAATATTAATAAATCTGGCGTCGAAATATTAGATTTAGACCATTTTTACAGCAAACTCGCTAAGTGTAAGTTTTGTCCATCTAAACCTCATCGGATTAATTACTTCTGTTTTATTTATATCACTGAGGGGCAAGGTGGTCACTTTGTCGACTTTAAATATCATCCATTTAAAAATGGTAGCTTTATTTTTATCAATAAACATCAAGTGCATGCTTTTGATTTAAAAAGTCGACCAAAAGGTAAGATGATTAACATTACTGAAGATTTTTTAAATACTATTTTAACTAATATTCGTATTCCATTTTTTACTCCTACTCATCTGGTGAGCTCACAGCAACCGCTTTTAAGTTTAAGTCAGCCTTTGATAGAAACTTGTGAGCACTTATTGTACGAAATTAATAAAGCTCAAGAAGGCGCCACAGACTCTAAATTGCTTGTGCAATTGTTATTCTCGTCATTACTGGTCGCATTAGCTGCAGAGAGAAAGACAGAAGCCTTACATTTAAATGAGGCGCAGGCATATCGTTTCCAGCAATTTTTACTGCTCATAGAGAGCAAGGCTGCAAGTACCCGTGAGGCATCGGAATATGCGCAGATGCTGCATGTATCCTATAAGTCACTTAATTTGCTGTGTAAGCAAGCTTGTGGCCAAACAGCAAAACAGTTGATTGATGCGCATGCGATTCTTGAAATTAAACGCCGACTAATTATCGGTAGCGCCAAGATCCAAGAGATAGCTTATGATCTTGGTTTTGATGATGTGACTTATTTTGTGAAGTTTTTTAAGCGACATACTCAGCTTACGCCATCTCAATTTAAAGAGGCACGTGTTATTAACGCACAAGCTTGATATCTCTATGGTATAGAGCCTAATATTTATTAGGTAAAAAGCCATTTAGTTCACATTGTTATTACTAGGTACGAAAATCACCATTTTTGGGATGATAAATCCATTACCCCTAGGTCATTAATTGACTATTTTCTGTTTTGTAAAATATAGAACTCAATAATCACTAAGCCAAATATTATTGGCTTTTTAGCATATAAATTAACCTGATGAGCTGCTTTTTTGCACCTAAAAATGAGCAAATGGGAATTTTTATCCTTAATTGAGCTGCAATATTTTATTCCAAATTCATTGCTTTGTTTAGTAAAGAGTTAAATAAGGCATGTAAGAAATTTAAATATAAAAACAATGATGACTTTGCAGGGAATATCATGATAAATAGTGTAAATGCTTCCTATAAAAAAGCGTTACTAGCAAGTATGGTGACTTTATTGGTTGCCTGTGGCTCAGACAGTGATGATGTCTCGCCGCTTCCACCTCCAAGCGACAATAACCCACCTATAGCCATGGCGACGACTGCAACAGCGATTATTGGTACGCCTGTAATGATTGATGCGCTTGCTAATGATAGTGATCCAGACGGAGACGCTCTTACGCTGAGTTTGATAGAGTTAGTAGAAGGCAGCGGCGAAGGCGTAATTAAGGATAATCAGTTGTTATTCACTCCTGCGCAAATTGGCACCGTTGTGTTTAATTACACTGTTGCTGATCCTGAAGGGGCGACAGACAGCGCAACTGTAACCATTAAGGTTAGTGACAAAACTGAAACACGCCGCTATGTGGGCAGTCAAACTTGTTTAAGCTGCCATACTGACAAAGACACCTTTTTAGAAACTGGCCATAATTTTAAGCTAAGTAAAATAGAAAATGGTGAGGCACCTAAGTTCCCATTTACATCTTTAGAAGGCTCTGTTGAGTTGCTATATGGCGCAGATAATAGCGCAGGTACACCAAATAGCTGGGAAGAGGTCAGCTATGTGATTGGTGGTTATTATCGTACCGCAATGTATCTAGATAAAAATGGCTACATCTTATCAGGTACCGGGGTGCGGGCAATTTTGCCTGAAAATGGCGAAGACTTTACGCTAGATCATATCTCAGGTTACGCCCCAGGTGGAGAGCCAGATGCACATGTATTTGATTGCGGTCATTGCCATACTACTGGCTGGAAGGATTACACTCCGGGTTCAGACTTAAATCCAAATCATCAAGATGGTCTTGTTGGAATTGAAGGTACATTTGAGATGACAGGTATTCAGTGTGAAGCATGCCATGGCGCGGGCGATAAACATGTGAAAACTCAGTCTGCAGATGATATCGATCGTATTGCAACAGGACGCTATACCTCGGACTTAATGCAAGCGGATATGGGTTTTGGTAAAGCGATAACCTGTAGCGAGTGTCACAGCAAAAAGACTAATCGTAAGTTCCCAGGTTTTGTGAGTGAACATAACCAAGACTTTGGTGGCGATACGATTGGCGGTCGAACGATTCCTTATGATATTGGTGGTCGAGTAGCGGGTGACGCGATGCTGGGTATGGATGCTGATACAGGGGAAGTTACTGGTAAGAAAGCTGATATGGCTTGCCACACCTGCCATAACCCACACCAATCTAAAATCAATAGTGATAAACCTGGCCATGAAAACGCAATGGTGAGGGATTGTATCGATTGTCACTATGACAAGCCATTTATCCCAGAGCTTGAAGTACATAGCTTTGTCGCTAAATGTGAAAGCTGTCATATGCCGAAAGATAAGCACTTCTTCAGAATTAACTTAGACTATCCTGCCGATAGTGCTGAGAACTTCTCTAAAGATGGTAAGTATGTGCAGCCTTGGAATACCTCAAAAGATAGCTGTTCTAGCTGCCATAAAGACGATTACGATGTGCGTGCAGCTTTGATTAAAAAGATGCACCTGTAAACGTGCTCTAGCTGAATAAGTTCAGCGAGTTTCACCTTTGATTAGACTTAGCCTTAAGTATTTTACTTGAGGCTTTTTTATGGGTTAACGATTGTCGCTGTCGTAGCTACAAGCTGTGGGATCTTGGCTGAAAAGGCTGTGGTAAGTCGCTATGGATTTATTTTCTCGGTTATGGCTTAGGCTACATATATTGCAGCTATTGCAGCTATTGCAGCCTGAAATTTTGCAGCTTTAAGTTTGTAGATCTTAACTATAAGAGTTCAATGCAATATGTTATCGGTGGTGTCATATCGACAATTGACTATCATTTTGACATCTTAAGTTTTTATCAAAAAGACACTGGTAAATTGAGTTGGTTTATACTAAATTCTTTAAAATCAATAAAATAAAATATTGGCATGTTCAGTGCAATTACTGCTTCAGGTTTAGTGTTAATGCACTATTTGAATTTTAGTAATAGGTGGCAATATGACAATCCATGTCAAAAACAACATTCATTGGGTAGGACAACGCGACTGGGAAGTACAGGACTTCCATGGTACCGAATATAAGATGACCAAAGGGACGAGCTACAACAGTTACCTTATTCGTGAGCAAAAGACGGTATTGATCGATACAGTTGATCATCGTTTTAGTCAGCAGTTTATCCAAAACCTTGAGATGGAGATCGACCTTAATGAGATCGATTACATCGTCATAAACCATGCCGAAGAAGATCATTCAGGCGCTTTAGTTGCGCTAATGGCTAAGATCCCTAATACCCCAATCTATTGCACTGAAAATGCAGTTGATTCGATCGTTGGTCACCACCATCACCCTGAATGGAACTTCAATGTGGTAAAAACCGGTGACACTTTAGACATTGGTAACGGCAAGCAATTGATCTTTATCGAAGCGCCTATGCTGCATTGGCCAGATAGCATGATGACTTATCAGACTGGTGACGCTGTACTGTATAGCAACGACGCCTTTGGTCAGCATTATTGCGATGAACGCCTATTTAACGATGAAGTCGATCAAACTGAATTGATGGATCAATGTCTGCGCTACTACTCGAATATTTTAACGCCTTTTAGTGCCTTGGTGACCGCTAAGATCCATGAAGTACTTAGCTTTAATGTTCCGGTTGATATGATCGCAACGTCACACGGTATTGTATGGCGTGATAATCCAACGCAGATCATCCACCAATATCTTGAGTGGGCTAATGATTACCAAGAAGAGCGCATTACGCTATTTTATGATTCGATGTCGAATAACACCCGTATGATGGCAGATGCGATTGCTCAGGGGATCCATGATGTCGATCCAGCAGTTGCAGTGAAAGTCTTTAACGTATCGCGCCAAGATAAGAATGACATTCTTGCTAGTATCTTTAGATCGAAAGGGATCTTAGTCGGCTCATCGACTATGAACAATGTGATGATGCCTAAAGTGGCTGGCATGCTAGAAGAGATCACCGGTCTGCGCTTTAAGAATAAGAAAGCGGCAGCTTTTGGTAGCTTTGGCTGGAATGGCGGCGCGGTCGATCGCATTCATACTCGCTTAACCGATGCTGGCTTTGAAACAACTTATGGGATGAAAACTAAGTGGCGTCCAGATGGCAAAGCTATGCGCGAATGCCGCGAGTATGGTCAACATGTTGCTAAGCAGTGGGCTCTGAAAGATCTGTCTGAACCGTTAAAGCAAAACATAGTTAATCGTGAAATAGCTGCTGCAGATAGCAGTGTTGAGTCGTTTACACCTGCAGCTCAAAGCGATGTAAGCACTGCGGTTGTTGATAGTCAAAAGATGCTATGTACCGTCTGTAATTGGGTTTATGACCCCGCTATTGGTGAGCCGAATCAAGATGTCGCCCCAGGTACTACTTGGTCTGATGTGGCTGAAGACTTTCTTTGTCCTGAATGCGGCATTGGTAAAGAAGTGTTTCAACCAATAGCTGGAGCCTAATGTGATGAGCGAACAACTTGATGCGCCAATCGTTATCATTGGCAGTGGCTTTGCCGCCTATCAGCTTATTAAGGCTATTCGCCGCAGCGATCAAACGGTAAAGATCCAGGTTTTTACTGCGGATAATGGTGATGATTACAATAAGCCCGATTTAAGCCATGTGGTGTCTAAACAGCAACTGGCGAGCGATCTGGTGAGAGCATCTGGTGTAGAGATGGCGCGGGAGCTTAACTTTGAGTTGCACGCGAATAGCTATGTGGACTCGATTAATCCAGATCAACATAAGATCAAGGTTGCAGGTGAGGCGTACTCATACGCAAAGCTAGTTATTGCCACCGGAGCTAAGGCCTTTGTGCCGCCAATGTCTGGTAAGGCTATAGATCGCATTGTGACGCTCAATAGCTTGCAAGAGTATCAAGCTGCTGAACAAGAGTTGGCGTTGGCTAAGCGTGTGTTGGTGATAGGTGGCGGTTTGATCGGCACCGAGTTATCTATGGATCTCGCAACAGCGGGTAAGCAAGTGATCACAGTCGATCCCTGCGAGCAATTGATGGCTAATTTGCTTCCAGAATACGTAGCCACTCAGCTGAGCAAAAAAATGCAACAGTTAGGTGTGCATATCGCACTTAATAATACAGTCAGTAGCATAGAGTCGAGTTCGAATGAACAATCGTTGCAAGTTGAGTTAGCAAATGGTGAGTTGTTTACGGTTGATAGCGTAATTTCAGCAGCAGGATTGCAACCCAATACTCAATTAGCCAAGCAAGCTGGATTACGAATTGAGCAGGGGATTGTGGTTGATAAGCAACTTCAAACCTCCACGGTTGATGTATATGCTCTGGGAGATTGTGCGCAGATAGATGGCAAGGTGATGGCTTATCTGCAGCCTGCTTTATTATGTGCCAATGCACTGGCTAAGACTGTGTTAGGCCAAACAACAGCAGTGGTTTTGCCAAATATGTTGATCAAGGTAAAAACACCGCATTATCCGATTCAAATGGCTGGCCAAACAAGGCTGCTGGCGAACCGCTGGCAACTCGATATCGATGCTTACGGGACGTGTGTGCAAGCTTTTGATACTGATGAGCAATTACAAGGTTTTGTGGTAGTAGAGCAGCATATGAATAAGGCTTTTGGCTTGCTTAAGCGTTTAGGCAAAGCGGCAGCCTAGGATTGAAAGAGACAATCGGCACAGTGGTTTCGTTTTGCTATAAATAGTGGTGAGATAGCGACAAGTATTTTACTCGATAGCGTAAAAATGGTCGAATTAGGCAAGTGTTAATCAGTCATTATAGAACAATAAAAAAAGCCAGCTCTGCTGGTTTTTTTATTGTCTTTTTTAGCCGATATTTTTTACTGACACTAGCCATTTATTTGACAGTAATTTACGCTATTTAGTTGTAATTAATTAGTTGTCAAATAGTGTTTATGTGCTTGTTTTAATATGCTAATTTTATACTTTGTCGTGATAAGTAAATAAATGCCATCGCGATTGCTAAAATTGCTGCCTATGTCGCGAATTTTACATCGACTATAGGTATACTCCGTGAACTCAAATTTTACCTAAACGATCCTTAAGTCGTCAGGCTTTTATGAAGGTGTTTCAAATGCAATCAAGATTCATCATTCAGTTAGTCGTAATGTTAGTTTTAGGCTTATCTAGCCTGCAAGTTTTAGCAAGAGATTTAGCCGAGATTAAAGCTGAAGGCGTACTTCGTCATTTAGGCGTACCCTATGCAAACTTTGTTTCTCAATTTGAAGAGGGTAATAAAGTAAACCATAGCGGTCTTGATATTGAATTGATGCAAAACTTTGCCAAGCATCTAGGTGTGGAATATCAATTTGTTCCTGCTCAGTGGGCGACTGTATTTGGCAAGTTAACCGGTCGCAATGGCCAGTTTGTTAATAATAAAGTGGTCTATAGCCCAGAACAACCTATCGTTGGCGACGTTATTGCTAATGGCTTAACTGTACTCGATTGGCGCCGAGAGATAGTCGACTTTTCAGATGATTATTTTCCATCGGCTGTGTGGCTAGTGGCACGCACTACTTCAGAACTTAACCCTATAAAACCTAGCGGTTCAATTTTTGACGACATCACCATGGTGAGAAGTTTGCTCAAGGAGCGCGATATTCTGGCGATGAAACAATCTTGTTTGGATCCCGATCTTTATAACTTATACGCCACTGAAGCCAATGTTATTTTGCCGACTAAAGAGTTACAACTTAATGAAATGGTGCCTTTTCTATTGAGTATCGATGCGGAAGCGACATTGCTGGATGTAGCCGACTCGCTCATTGCCATCGATAAGTGGCCTAATTCTATTAAGATTATTGGCCCAATTTCTGAAGAGCAAAGAATGGCAATGGGTTTCCGTAAAGACTCTCCTGAGCTCAGAGAAGCATTTAATCAATATCTTAAACAGATCCGTGCTGATGGTAGTTACCGAAAATTGGTTAAAAAGTACTACCCAACAGTATTCCATTATTACCAAGATTATTTTGATCAAGCGGTAGCTGATACTCATAAGTAACATGAAACACTTTAAATGGTTTAATAGTAAAACGGCGATTATCATCGCCGGTATTTTATTGAGTGGCTATCTGATCCTCATTCTAACGGTAACCAATTTGGGACAAAGCCGTTTAAAGGAGTCACAAAATAGTGCACTTAATTTAAGAGTGAGTAATTACGTTGAAAACCTTAGTTTTTTCTTCGATGCTAGTGAAAAAAACATCGCTAACTTAAGTGAAAAGCGCGACGTTAATACTTACTTCTCCAACTTAGCTGCAGGCATGTCGATGCAGTATGGTTTGAGTTCAAGCTTGTTCAGCCTTAGCAGAACGATAGAGCAGTTTACTCAATCAAATAAAATGGATAGCCAGTTTATTTACTCTCGGGTCACGATTGTAGGGCTTGGCGGTACTGTTATTGCGGACTCTGAATCTGAATCGGAATTTGATATTAGTAAACTGCCATTCAAGCTTATGGAGCAAGTTAGCCATAAGGTGCATTTGGTTGATACGGCAGACGGCTTACAGATCTTGTTACTGCAGACGATTTACCATCAGAATAAACCTGTGGCAATTTTGGTTGCGAGCCTAAATACTGAGCTGATTATCGGTATGTTATCGACTCAGGAGCATGCTGATAGTGGCAGTTGTTTAACCTTGGTCTCTCCAGCAGGAAATGTCTTGGTATGGAACTCTTTGACCGACTGTGGAACCAACATTCAGCAGCAAGGATCTAAATACTCGGCCAATAGTCCTGGGATTATCTATTTCAACAAGGACGTAAAGTCCACGCCGTTTATACTTGAAAGCTGGTTTGAGCCGGTGAGTGAAGAAGACATTTTTACGTCAGGTTGGTTTATTGCTGCCATTTCACTCTTAGCTTTACCTGTCTTTTTAGGTCTGATCTATTTAATGCGAGTGAATAACACTAATTTAGTGCTGCAGACTCAAGTTGAATTGTCATCGGAGCAACAGCAAAAGTTAGCCAAACAAAACACGTTACTACATGAAGAGATCTCTAAACGGAAAAACTCAGAGAGCAAACTTGCTTACCAAGCGAGCCACGATGAGCTGACCAATCTTGCAAACCGAAACTATGGTATGACAAGTTTAGAGCGAGCCATTTGCACCGCTCATGCCCGAAAGACTCAAATATTATTGCTATTTATCGATCTCGATAACTTTAAGCAGATTAACGACACTATTGGCCATCACGCTGGTGATGAGTTATTGAAGCAAACCAGTGCACGTTTGCTTCAATCGGTACGCAGTACAGACACTGTCGCGCGTTTAGGTGGTGATGAGTTTTTAGTGATTGTGCCGGATATTAAACACCAAGATGCGGCAAAGTTGGTTGCGAGCAGTATTTTATCGATATTTGAAAAGCCGTTTCATATTGAGCAACAAGAGTTTTTTGTTTCGACTAGCATTGGTATGTCGACTTACCCTAAAGATGGAAATACTGCCGCGACACTACTGAAAAGAGCTGATACGGCACTGTATCGAGTTAAAGATATGGGGCGTAATGGCTTTAGTTTTTATGATGCCAGCATGAACTTAGATGTGCAGCGAAATCTAATGCTTAACATGCGCTTACATCAAGCGATTCAGCAAGGCGATATTGAGATTTACTATCAACCCATTTTGGATTTAAGCACTCGTAAGATTGTTGCTGCAGAGGCGTTAATGCGTTGGAATGACAGTGAACTCGGCTTTGTATCACCTGAAGACTTTATTCCGTTGGCTGAGAAAAATGGCTTGATCCACAAGCTTGGCGGCATGGTATTGTCTGAGGCATGTAGTAAAGCTGCCGGCTGGCAAGCTATTTGCCCGATCACGATTGCGATTAACTTCTCGAGCGTACAGTTCCGTTATTGTGAGCAGCTACAAGCAAAGATTGTAGATGTATTGCAAGAAACAGGCTTACCCGCGAATAAGCTCGATATGGAAGTGACTGAAAGCTTGCTTATTGATCAAGGCCATAGTTTGATGAAGATGTTGTCGTACCTTAAACAGCTTGGGGTTGGGCTTTCAATTGATGATTTTGGTACTGGGTATTCAGCATTAAGTTATTTGCAAAAATTTCCATTTACCAAGCTTAAAATCGATCGGGCTTTTATTAATAAAATGACCACTAGTTCGTCTGATGAATCATTGGTATCGGCAATTTTAGCAATGGCAAAATCGTTAAAACTAGCTGTAGTGGCTGAAGGTATTGAAGATGAGCAGCAAGCAAATTTCTTGCAGCAACATAACTGTGAATATGGCCAAGGATACCTATTCAGTAGACCTATCCCCGCAGCAGAGTTTACTCAGTTATTACTTGATGAACAGAGCAAACTTTCCGCTAACGTTCAGCAGCAAGTGTGACGTATTTTAAAGACTAATAAAAAGGCCGCTCACGAGCGGCCTTTTTTGTGAGTTAGCGCTATATCTAGCGGTAACTCACCTATTAAGTCAGGTAGTATTTAGCTTGTGTGCTTACTTCATCTCGCGATAAAGCTGTTTCATTGCCTTCACTAAGCCCTTTACGTCATCATGGTCATGGAATAAGTGAGTTGAGATACGTAGCGTGTAGGTCTTAAACATATCATTTGGGTCAATCTTGAAAGAGGTGGTTCTTACAATATAACCGTACTCTTCATGCAAACGGTCACGGAACTGGGTAAGTAGTTCAATATCATGTAGATCTTCAAATGGATTAAAGGTTGTTAGACCACTAGAAAGCTGACGAACATTAGGGGCAAAGATCATTGCATTAGGGAACTTTTTAGCCAGTTCACGCTTACATAGAGCGCTTAAGTCAAGAATACGTTCTTCAATAGCATCACGACCAATCTCATCCCACAGGGTACAAGCATCTGCTAATGCACGTTTTGCAGGGTAGTTATCTTGGCCAACAGATTGCAGTCTAGACTGTATGGCTGTAGCTGAAGAAGAACTATTGATAAACCAAAGCGGAGTTGCTCTGTCACTCCAAAATTCATATAAACGGCTGGCGTTGTCTCGAACATATAAGAAGCCAGTTGCTCCTGGACCACACTGCCATTTATGACCCGCACCAGAGTAAAAGTCACAGTCGATATCGTGGAAGTCTAAATTGAACATACCTGGGGTATGGGCACCATCAATTAAGGTCACAATACCGTTTGGAATCGCGACTTTCTTACAAATTTTCTTAGCAGGTAATGTGGTGCCGGTTGTGTAAGTTACATGTGAGAAAGCGATTAAACGTACACGATTACCATAGAGGTTTACCGCATCGTTGAACACTTTTACAAAATCATCAGCACAGACTTCATTATCAGGTGTATAAACAGGAAGAGTTAACTCTATGACTTCTGCACCATAACGTTCGGCAACATGCTTTAACGGCACGGTGATCGCTGGGTGCTCGTGGTTGGTTGTTAAGATGACATCGCCGTATTCAAACTGTAGGCCATTAATAATGGTACAAACACCATCAGTAGTGTTGCGTGACAAGACTAATTCGTGTTCGTCAGCACCAAAGCTTGGTGCTATTTGTCTAGCATAATCTAATGTTGGAACGTTGCTGTTCCAAGGGTTGATAGAAATTTGCTCATTAGCTTTATTATATTCTTTAAGTACTCTTTTTGGCATGCTACCAGAGGTACCGATATTCATATAGGTGGTGCGCTTGTTTAATACAAACTCTTTACGCACTTTATTCCAAAAGCCATGATCAGAATGATTACCGTGAAAAGCTTCAGTAAACTCGGCATTACCCGCCTGGGCACTGGCTGGTAATAGGCTGGCACCAGCAGCTGTAATAGCAAGACCTGTAGTAGTTTTTAGAAAGCGGCGACGATCGTTATTTTGTAAATTGTTATTGTGTTGATTGGTCATGGTTCGTTCTCTAATTAAGACTAAAAATAGTCAAAGTTGTTGTTTTTGTTTCTTTGTTGATAAAAGCCTGTTCTATAACTTATTTTATAAGCTAAAGAAGCCATATAACGTGACTAATAGCTCATAAGTTTATTGTGCGTAGTGACATAAAAACTTTAAAATCAATGGTTAAGTCATTTATTTGACGATATTTGTTATCAGTTGGTTTTTTGTTGATTAACAGCTGTCATATTCAGTTATATTGCGAATTTTAGGCGCTTGTTCGCCTGCTGACTGAATATTGGCGTTTATTAGCTCAACTCAACTAGACTGAATATGAACAGAGAGTCGTGAGGCCGGGTAAAGTTGAATGACCTGCTCAGATTGATTTAGCCTCGGACACTGATTTTTACAGTCAACAGCGGCTAAAGGTGGTACCTTCGCGATAAATTTTGATAAGGGTTATTCGGCCATGATTATATTTACCACTAATCTAGGTGACATTGAGATCACACTGGATTTTGATAAGGCGCCAGTTAGTGCCAAGAATTTTCTGAAGTACTGCCAAGATGGTTTTTTTGAAGGCACTATTTTTCACCGCGTGATTAAAGGTTTTATGATCCAAGGCGGTGGTTTTACAGCTGAGATGGAAGAGAAGCCGACACGAGCAGCGATTGTTAACGAAGCCAATCGTGGCCTTAAGAATGTGCGTGGCAGTATTGCTATGGCACGCACTGATGCGCCGCATTCTGCGACGGGTCAGTTCTTTATCAACTTGGCTGATAATAGTTTTTTAGATCATACAGCAACAACTAATGCTGGTTGGGGTTATGCTGTATTTGGCCAAGTGACTAGCGGTATGGATGTGGTGACTAAAATTGGCCGTGCTAAAACAGCATCTCAAGGCGATCATGATGATGTGCCAAGAGAGGCTATCGTGATTGAGAAAGTGACGATTAATTTATAATGCAGTAGCCAAAATAGATAAGTGATCAAATCACTTATCTATATACCAAATCACTCATTTTAGGCTTTCTTTTTGGCGTGTGTGGATTTTGTAGAAGCGATAGCTCATGGCGAGCGCGATACAAATAGCCGCAGGTGCTAATAGCGCGAAAAATGCCAATTTGGCAAAAAGAACAGCGCCTAAGGCACCGCCAGAGATAAAACCTGCAATGATAAGCAAAAATAGTATGGCTTTACGCTTATCAAATTTTTCACCTTTAAAAGTGCCACCGAGCATGATGCCTAAATCTGTAAATATGCCGGTAACGTGTGTGGTGCGAACAATTGCACCACTATAGGTGGTTGCTAAGGCATTTTGCAGTCCGCAAGCCGCAGAGGCCATGTAATGCCCGTAATAAGTCCCATCTTGCAGAAGATATATTGCCACTAGCAGAAAGCCTGCTTCAATTAACAATAAGGTGTCGTAATGGCGGCCAAGCTTAACGCTACTCCCCGACAAGAATGCCCCTGAAAGTGTCGCGCCAAACATAAAGCTAATTAAAATACCCAGCAGATGAAACAGTGCAGTTGGCGACGAGCTTAATAATTGAGTCCCCACAAGGGTGGCTGTTCCTGATAGATGAGAAACAGATTGATGCTCAAATCCGAGTAGTCCAATCGCATTAACACTACCGGCAGTGAAAGCCAGAATGAAAGCCCCGTATTCTACCCATTTTGGAAGTTTAGAGATCACTGTAAAGCCTTAGTTGTGCCCAATAGATAGTACGTCTTAGAAGACGTAAAGTTGGTCATCTATTGAGCCATTGAGTTATGGGTAATTTGGAAGCTTAAACCGCTTGCTGAATGCATTTGGCTTAAGCGGTATATTTTGCCTTTGTTCAACATACTAAAATGCCATGTTGATCGCAAAAGTACTGCGATGTTGTTTATCTGCATAGCCACTGGCAAGGTTAGCCGCAACGAGTCATATCCAGTAGAATAGGTTTATCGCTTTTTGAGACCAAGCACAGTGCAAACTAGTGCACTAATCAATAAGAGTAAGGCGAGGTTATGACTGATTGCAGCTAAGGCTAAGCCAGCTCCCAGTAACAGATAGTAAGTTAATCCAAATAGCGCGCCTGCAGTACCTGCCGCTTCTTTATAGTTAAGTAGCGCTTGACTTAAAATATTGGGAATAGCGATACCAAACCCGAATACTATTAAGCTCATTGGCAGCAAGAATAGTAAGCTAGATTGAGTTAGATATACGCCTATAGCCCCCACAAGTGCTGTAATACCAGCTAAAGAAATCAAGGTTTCAATTTGCCAGTTCCTGCTGAGTAAATACTTATTACAGACACTTCCCATTAATACGCCAGTTGCGAGTATGATCCCGCTCGCGCCAAACTGTTTCTGGCTCAATCCTAGCTGGCTGAATACAAAAGGTGCGAGTGAGTAATAGCCAAATAGCATTAAGTTAAAGCTCGCAACCAAAACAGCGTCGCGCCAAAGCATAATATCTCGGCACATTCTTAGTGCTAAAGGTTTTATCGCTGTCGCTTTTTGGCTTGTGGTCTGGGTTTCTGGTAGTCGCCAAATGCATAAGGTTATTAAGGTAGCCGCAAGCGCCCCGAGTGCCAAAAATACACCCTTATGGCCAGACTCACTGGCGAGAATACTGCCTAAGAGTAGTCCCAAGGCCGGGCTAACGCCTATTCCCATGCCCATAATTGAGAAGACTTTACTGAGCTCTCGCCCCTGAAAGCTGTCGCGCAGCATAGTTTGAGTGACAATTGAGCCTACGGCTGCGCCAAATGCGCTTAAACTGCGTGCCAGTAGCAGGTATTCAAATGCAGTGCTCTGTATCGCAATAATTGAGCCTAGAGCGTAACTCAACAGGCCAAGTAACATTGCAGGTCTGCGGCCCATAACATCGGCTAGGCGGCCCCAAACGATGACACCTAGCGCAAATGCAATAAAGTAAATTGATAGCGTTTGTGAGGCCGCATGTGGGCTAACATCAAAAGCTTTAGCTATGTTAGGTAGTACAGGGCTGTATACGGTCTCCACGATTTGTGGAAACATCATTAGGCTGGTGATTAGCCAGATCTCAGGTCTGTTTTTCATGGTTATTCCATTATATTTATTGCTGGAAACAGTGATGCGGTTGATGGTGCGGGAGAGAGTGTAGTGATTTAGCTTGCTGTCTATTACAATAATAAAGACTAAAAACAGCTGAAATCGGACAAACTAGTTAATGGCAATAATTGAGCATGACGCAAGATTTGATGCTGATAGCATAGAGGTAAATGTGCTTGGTATTGCTGCAGATGTCGGGCAGCATGATTCGGGAATGCATACCCATCAAAAAGCACAGCTGTTGTATGCACCGCGTGGATGCATGTCGATCACCTTAAGTGACACTAAGTTTGGTAAACGCGAGTGCGTGTTGCCTCCGACAAAGGCTGCATGGATCCCTGCTGGAGTCGAGCACTGCGCTAAAATGCGCAATGTAGTGGCTTACCGTTCAATTTACTTTGATATTCAATTTTTCAATGATTTACCTAGTTCAGTTAAGATTCTCGGAGTTAATTCGTTACTTGGTGCCTTGATAGAGCGAATGGCAATGTGGGCTTGGGATATGCCGAGCGAGCAACAAACTGCATTGGTGGCACTATTCATTGAAGAGCTTAAGCTCGCTGAAGAGTTAAAGTTATCATTGCCAATTCCTAGCGATAAGCGTTTACAAGCTTGGCTGCAAGGTCTGCGAAGCGGCAAATATCAAGCGGAGCAACTTAACAAAATAGTTGGTGAAATCGGCGCTAGCGACAAGACAATTTCGCGGATTTTTAGTCAACAAACCGGTATGAGCTATCAAGCTTGGCGGCAACAGTGGCGCATACATGCAGCAATAGAGCGGCTAGCTGAAGGGGCAAGTGTATCTGCAGTGGCATTTTCATTAGGTTTTGCCAGTGACAGCGCTTTTATTAGTTTTTTTAAGCAGCATATCGGTAATACACCTAGCCAGTATTTCAAAGTACGTTTGTAAGATTTGTATCCAGCAGAATTCAATTAATGCTTCTTTATGCTTTATAAGCGTCTTTTCTGCTATATAGAGATTTATCTGACCTCAGGATAATCGTCTTGCTATTAATACCAATCAGTATAAACATTTAGTCACTCAGCGAGAGTTTAGCGGTTTTGAGGCAAGGCAACGAGTGAAGAGCATAGTTGCTCTACGTTCAAGCTCGTTAACACAGCATCAGAATCTCTAAAACTCGCCATTCTGGAGCGTTTTTAGCTGCCTACTTCTACGTTGAATAGCTTGATAAGGGAATAACCATTATTGCAGCTATTCGTCTTGAATTAGTTTGCCAAAAACCGCTCTGAGTAGATCAAATTCTTATACTGATTGGTATACCCCCTATGAGCAAACCATATTTATACAGATTGCTATTACTGTAGTTGGCGATTATTTAGGCTTTGCGAATATTTTTCAGTGTGATTTTTCTCCCAGTTTACCCGTTGAGCATACTTAATAATGGTAGTTATTGGCGTAAGCCAATAACTTGCTAGCAGCCTAATCGTTGCAAATGCTTGTTGATACACCATTAAGTAACTAAGGGCTATTAACATGTCTAGACCTAAAAAGTGTCGCCATTTATCCAGCTGTGTGCCGTGCAGCTTATTCAAACCTAATGGCATTCCATCTCATCTGTTAGAAAAGATCCAGTTAGATGCGGATGAATTTGAAGCGTTAAATTTAGGTGATGTAAAAAAAATGAGTCAGTTAGATGCAGCGGCATCGATGGGGATTTCAAGACAAACTTTTGGTTACTTATTAGCGAGCGCCCGTAAAAAAGTGGCCACTGCGGTGACGCAAGGCCAGGCACTTTTACTACCTCAAAATATGAATAAGGAATGATGATGATTATTGCTATCCCTATGAGCCGTGACCGTTTGGCGACTCACTTTACCAAGGCGCCTGAAATTGCTTTTTATGATGAGCATCAGCAATTAATCAGCCGAGTAGCCAATCCTGCACAGGATGGTGGCTGTAGCGCAAAAAAAGCCATGCTAAACCTGATCACTGAGCATAATGCTAACATCGTAATCGTGCAGTTTATTGGTGAGCGTATGCTAGGTAAATTACTTGATGCCGGAGTGAGTGTTAGTCAGGCTGATAACTCTTTAACTATTGCTGAGTTAATGACAAATGCGAAAGATTTAAGTTGTCGTTTAGTTGACGCTAGCCAAGGCCGTAGATCAATTAATCATGAGAAAAAGGGGGGATGTTGCGGTGGCTCTAGTGGCGGCTGTGGCTGCAGCGGTAAAAAGCAAACATCGAGTGTATTAGAGCCGAGGTTACTGCATGTACCTCAGCAAGCATTATCGAATGATGCACCAATACAATATGCAGGGTTTAGAAGCCTTAAGTAAGCGGACTAGCTTAAGCTTTATAATTGAGGGTGAGGCTTTACATTTTTTGCTAAATATTTCATGTTAGTACATGAGTGTATAAAAAAACGTCAACGGAGGACGTCGTGGCAGTATTAGCAATGGGAGCTGGATTGATACTTTTAGGTTTAGCCTTTATGGGGCTGCCAAAGCTTAATAATACGCTAAAACAACATGATAGAGCACAATGGGAAGTGCTAGCTAGGCAAAGAGGACGTTTAACACTACCTTTTGAACGAATGAGTTTATTTGCTTGGACCTTGAACAGAGGCTTCGAGAACTCTGAGAACATTGATATCCAATACGCAGGCCTGATTGCTTACAAGCATGCAACGCGGGTTAAGTACCTTATCCTGTTAGGCGTATCTTTGGTTATTATTGGTTCGGTTATGTTCTTAGTTAAGGGTTGAACCTTTACCTCGACATATGAAAACAAAAAAGCCGCAAGCACTTAAGTGTTTGCGGCTTTTTTATTAAGCATATGCTTAGTCTACAGCAACCATAACGTTGCTTGCTTTGATGATCGCGTAAGCTTGACCACCAACAACTAGACCTAGTTGCTCGCAAGATTTTTTAGTTACAACAGAAGTGATTTCAACACCAGATGCTAGTTCGATAACAACTTCGTTGTTTACTGAACCTTCGTCGATTGACTTGATAGTACCGTTTAGAGTGTTGCGTGCGCTGATTTTCATAAGTATATCCTTAATAGTTAAGTCATTATTATAATTGGCTTATTTATATAATGATATCTACTGAAGGACAATGTGTCGCATTATTTTGGTTGTGATCACATTTGCTTATCCCAAGACTATGTTTTTGTGACTTTAATCGCAATTTAATGACTGGTTATTCATATGTTACTAATTTAAAAGGTGTTAATGATACTGAATTTTAAGCTTATTGAGCAGTATGTGAGCAGATGAATCGCGTGGAGTTAAGTTAGGTTGCTACGGAGGGGGCTAAATTGGTACTTAGGCTTAGCTTCAAAGTTGAAGTAAGCCTGTAGGATTGATGATTACGAATGGCCAGTTATTGTTTAATTAGCATCACTAACACTTCAAAATGATCGGTATGCGGGAACATATCAAATAGCTGTACTTTTTGGATTCGATAGCCCTGAATATTAGCTAAATCTTTAGCCAATGTGTATGGGTTACAGCTTGAATACAAAATGGCTTTAGGGGCAAATGCTGCTAGCGACTCACAAAGCTCTTTGCCTATGCCGCGACGAGGTGGATTAACAATCACTACATCTGGTTTATTGGTTGCGTCACAGCCTTGGGCAAATCCCGTCGAATCAAGCGCAGTAAAATCAACCTGAGTCAGCCCCATAGCCTCTGCCGAGATCTTAGCGCAGGCAATTGCTTCGCTTGAAATTTCTATTCCAGTTAATGGAATGGATTTAGATGCACAATGAAGGCCAAAACCACCCACACCACAGAAAAGATCCCATAAGGAGCTTGGCTTTAGCTCAGCCACCCATTCGCGAGCCGTTTGGTAAAGTTTAGCTGCGATCTCTGGGTGAGTTTGAAAGAAGCTCTTGGGGCGAATAAACAGTGGCACATCGTTAAACTGCTCTGATAAGCGTGTTTCTTCACTTAAGAACAACTCTTCTTCACCTTCTAGAATTGCCATATGCACGGGCTGGATGTTGACCGACACTACTTTGATTTTTGGGTACTCACTCAGCAACTGTGGTAACTCACGCTCGATACGTTCAATCGACTTATGCGACTTGAGTACAAAGCGTAATAGATATTCCCCTTTAACCTGACTGCGGGTTAACAGGATAAATTTAAGCTCACCTTTAGCCTTCTCGACATTGTATGGCGGGATACCAGCTTGACGTACAAACAATTCTAATCGATGCAATAGTTGCTGCATATCAGCTGGGTATAGCTGGCAATCACATAAGCTTACTGGCTCACCAGTGGGCGATACTATGCCTAAAGTCGGTTGATGTGCTGCACCAAGTACTACCATTTTTGCTTTGTTTCTAAAGCCGCTATTAGGGCCAAAAACCGGCGAATGCCATTGCTCAACGCTGAATTCACTAAGCAGTTGGGTTAATACTTGTGACTTGGTATCGACTTGTTCAGGCATGGGTTGCTGGATATGACGACAAGAAAGACACTGCTGCTGATCAAAGTAGGCACATTTCACGAATTGGGTTCTCTAAAGCGTTGGCTGGATAATTGTTGGCGACCATTTCTACTAACTTATTATTTTAGAAGTGGTGCTGATTGGCGTTAAAGCAAATCACCTTGGTATATTTTAGTGGTTTTTTTATAAAAAATCGCCCCTAAAAGTTATGGCTATTGATTTGCGGTGTAAAAACTAAAAGCGCAGCTAATGCTGCGCTTTTACGGTGTGGGTTATCTATTGAATTGATTAGCCAATAGCAGGAGTGTGGCCGCTACGAGTATTTTGTAGGCTTTTAATCAACATATAAATCGATGTTGTGGTTAATACTACTGCTAAGTAGGTGATAAGAGAATGTGCAGATGTACTGCTATGCTCTGCTATCACCGGGCCAAATACGGATCCAACGCTATAGCTAAGTAGCATAAGCTCTGTAGCGGCTACAATCTTCTCTAGTGCCATGGTCTCGCAAGCCAGAGTAATGGCAATAGGATAAAGCGCAAAGCAACTCGCACCTAATAAGAAATAGCAAGTCGTTACAAAAGGTACAGAAGTACCATCAGCAATACCCACGATACCAATTGTGCCTAACAAGCAAAATAGTGCCATAAGTAAGCTTTTGCTAATGCGAGTCGATAAATAGCTCACTAAAGGCTGCACTAGCATACCGCCTAGAATAATAATCGCCATTAAAAATGCTGTACGCTCATTACTGGCAAATTGTCCATTAATATAGCTCGGCATTAGGCCATAAATGGGGCCCAGTAACATACCTGACACAAGGCAGCCAATCACAGCTGGTAAGCTAATCTTCTTAACTTCTTTTAAGCTAATCTTTTGGTGTGCTAATGCTTCCGGCTGACCTTTCTTCACTAATAATGGTGGTAAAATGGCTAACATTAACAAGCCAATTACCCAGTAAAATGGGCCATTACCGTCAACACCCAACGGGCCAATAGCTAATTGGCCTAATGCACTGCCACCATAAAGCGACGTCATGTATAGGCCTAAACGTTTCGCTCTTTGCTTAGCGTTGTCAGCCATGAGAAGCCATGACTCAACCACAACGAATACACCTGCAACCGCAAAGCCTGCCATAAAACGGGCAATAAGCCAGACCGTGGCTGTTGGTACAGCAAGCATTGCCACAATCGTCAGGGCTAGCATGCCTAAAAACAGCATCAAAGAGAATCGGTGACCAACTCTGGTCACAATTGATTGAATACAGGTGGTACCAACTAAAATGCCTAAATAGAAGATGCTAGCTAACCATGCTACTAATGAACTATCCATGCCAAATGATGCCAATGACAATGGAATTAGACTCATTAAAAAGCCTGATGCAATTGCAAAAAACGATAAACCAGCTACAGGTACGAACGTACTGTTTTTGTGTGGTTTGCAGGCAGAAATGTCCACCTTTATCTCCTATAGATTGATACTTATTAAAGTTTGAGTGTTAACTTGAGGAGGCGGATTTTATGCTTTTAATATAGAAAGTAAAGCTTAATTTATGTACGCAGAAATAAAAATCTATTTTTTAGAATTTTTTGTTTTTATCTTGCTGATTTTAATGCTTAAAACTTTTATTCTTCTTTGCTTATTTTTATTTGTTTTTAGTGTTTTTTATAGGGTTTTCTGGAAAGGGGGTTAGCGCTGGTAGCTTCTGATTTTATTTGTTTGTTAATGCTTATTATGGTTGCTTGGTTTGGTATGGGTTAATAGATGGTTAAAAATGCATGTTTGTCTTATGCATTTTTAACCATATATAAGAAGCTATTAGCTAAGCTGTAGCGCTACAATCTTTAGCGGATGGTTACCGTCAAATGATGGGAAATCATCGTGGCAATCTAACCAGGTGTGCTGAGTCACCTCACGACCTTGCTTTTCAACACAACGCACTAAACTGTTAAACCATTCATCGCGATCGACTTTAGCTACGTTATTACAGCAAACAATAGTGCCGCCAGCTTTTGTGGTTAATAACGCGGGCTTAAATAGGCTTTGATAGTCGTTAATTAAGTCGACAATACCAAATGGGCTCTTGGCATATCTTGGTGGGTCTAGAAACACCATATCAAACTGGGTTGCTGCTAGTTTTGGATAAGCCGGTAGCTTTTGGTTACGACGGCCGCCAACTTTTAGTCCTGCCAATTGCCGCAAGGCTGGGAAAGCGTCACTTTGAATAAACTCACAGATATTCTCTGCTTGGTTAAGTGCGGCATTCTTACGCCCAGCTGCTAAAGCAAACGAAGAAAAATCGACATTCACCACACGCGTTGCACCGCCAACCGCTGCAGCAGTACCAATACCACAAGTATAAGAGAACAGATTGAGTACGCTTTTGCCTTGGCTATTAGCTGCTACATATTCACGGCCAATGCGCATATCTAAAAATAATAGTGGGTCTTGACCTTCATGGCGCAGTTTACTGGTGAAGTTAATGCCATTCTCCTGCATCAACTGCTCGCTAGTCGCAAAGGCTTGTAACTCTTCAGTAAGCTGATTGAGGACTCGTGAGTTTTTGTCTGAGCGGTCGTTATAGATCACTGGTAGTTCGGCAAGTTGATTTAGTTGCTCAGTGATATCTTTTAATTCTGTTTCAGTTAACGATTGGTGAAAGCTTTGGATAAGCCAAGCATTTCCGTAACGATCTATATTGAGCCCATTGCAGCCTTCAACAGTGCCATGGAATATACGGTAGCAATCTGTTTGCTGTATTTTTGCTTGTTGCAGAAACTCTGCACGCTTGGCAATAGCTTGGCTTAATGCTTCTGAAACAGCTAAAGCAGTTGGGTTCGATGGTAAGGTCGACATAAATATGGGCTCATTTGAAAGATTGTCAGAGGTGACGGGCTAATGATAGCAAAAAAGGCTAAATAAATACCTTCATTCTTACTGCAAACAGTCTGTCTATGCGAACCCTGTTAGCCTCTGTTTTGGTGAGCCGGAGCATAAATGATTTGCTTTGCAGGCAATAATCATTGGGGGGAAGACTAAAGCTGTGTATTGTTAATTAAAAGATTATCTGAGGGAGCAGGCGTATGAAAGTGGTGTTAGTTCATGGCATATTTAACACAGGCCATGTCATGGGCATATTGAAAAGGCGACTGCAACGAGCGGGCCATCAATGTTTTTCACCCACAGTCGCTCCTTTCGATGGTCGTCATGGTATTGAGGTTGCGGCCAAAAGTTTGCGTGAGCAGATTGATGCAGAATTTGGAGCTGACGATGATATTGTATTGGTGGGTTTTAGCATGGGCGGCATTGTTGGCCGTTACTATTTACAATACTTAGGTGGTGCTGAGCGGGTGAGCCAATTTTTTAGTTTGTCTGCACCGCATAACGGAAGTTATTGGGCTTACTTACCTTATCCCTCAAAAGGCGTTAGACAATTAAGACCTAATAGTGAGTTTCTGCTTGAACTTGCCCAATCAGAAGCCGTTTTAGACAAGGTAAAACTGTATTCTTTTTGGACTCCTTTTGATTTTACTATTGTGCCGAGTTCTAGCTCAGTATGGCAGATTGCCGAAAATCAGCGTTTTATGGTTTTCCTACATTTATCGATAATATTTAGTCGTCGTATCGCAAACGAAATTAGCCATAGATTAGATTTAGCTGTTTAAACATTCTGATTCAGCTGTTGTTGTAGCTTTTTAAACTCTGACTTAGCATCATCAAGTCGTTGTAACAACTCTTTGTTTTCGCTAACTAGCTGAGCTTGCTGATAGACTTTATTGAGGTCAGTTTCTATGATGTTGTGGAATCGCCTTAGTAGTTGTTTAGTTGGATTATCAAATTGCTGCGGCTGATTATCTAGCATACAGATGGTGCCAAATATATCGCCATTGGGCCAATGCAAAGGCATACCGAAATACGCCACCATTCCAAGCTTAATGTCGGGGTTATTACACCATTGCGGATCACTAAGTGCATTGTTGATGATGAGCTCTTTTTTACCGTTGATCACTGCCTCACAGTATAAGCCGAACCCTAACAGCTCACGCTCTTTTGCGGTGTAAGGGTTATTTGGGCAATGGCAACGGGTAAAAACTTCAAGCTCTTGCTTATGCAGGCGCATGATTAATGTTGCTGGGATCGCTGATATTTCAGATATGAGGTTGACGATCTCTTGCCAACTTTGGCCAATATCGTCTTGGATATTAATATTTCCAGTGTCTATGTTATCCATTGTGGCTTCCTTATCTTGTTTCTCTTGCCTAAAGCTGCAAATGAACACTCCCTGATTTCTTAAAACTTAATAGGTTTTTGTTATTAACGCTAACTTTCAATTGAAAATACTTGGTTAAGCTTAATTGAATCAATATTTTATACAATTTTAGCTGTCTTGTTGTTAGCAGGTGTTCTCTTTAATGGTGCAAGATAACGAAAAATAGCCAGAATGAAGCATAGTTTTAGTTATCTTGAGTAAGGCCAATCCCATGAGCAGTTTTAGCCTTAGAGTGGCCAAAACATAATAGTTAAAGCTTCTCAGCGGGAAAGGTTAGGAGTGCACAACATCCCCGCGGCTCAATATCTGTCAGGCTAAACTGCCATTGGTAGCGCTGGCATAAGCTATCGACGATTAAAAGCCCTAAGCCGTGGCCATTATCATTACTGTTTTCGGACGAATTGAGCCCACGGCCTTTATCGGTTATCGATATTTGGCTTTGCTCAACATTGACAACGATTTCGCCTGAGTCGCTGGCATTGATGGCGTTAGTAATGATGTTACTCAACAGCATTCTTAATACCGCGGGGCTAGGCTTGATAACCGGAGCTTGGTTAAAGTTAACTATAAGTTTGATTTTTTTAGACTGCGCCAGTAAAGACAGCGGCGTAGTAGTTTGTTCAAGCTCACTTTTCGATAAGGTTCTAAACTCTTGGCTATCAGTGCCTTTCTCCTGCTTTACTATGCTGAGTAATGCATCGACTGTGTGCTGCATTTCATGGGCGGCACGTTGAATTCTGTCACGTTGTCGAGCTTGAAATTCAGCACTATCGTTTTGTTCTTGCAGCTTAGCTGCGCCGCTAATAACGGTAATGGGGGTACGTAACTCGTGGCTAGCGTAACGGGCGAAGGCTTGCTCTTGCTTTATCATACGTTCATTTTGCTGGCGATAGTCATTAAGACTGTTGGCTAGAGCGCTAAACTCTGCTGCAGATTGAGGAGGCACGTTAAAAATTTTGTGTTCATTTGGCGTTTGTAACTGTTTTCCGAGTTGTAAAACGGGCTCAACGAGACGGCGGCTAAGTTTGTTAATCGCAAAACCAAATAACAGAAATAGTAAGCCAATAAAGCTCAATACAAATAGATTAATTGATTGCCACTCTTGATCGCTTAGCTCAACATTTTCCGCTGGCATAATTAGGTATAACGACTCCTTATTGCCATCAAGTTCAAACTCTTTACGGTATAAAAAGATCTCTTTTTGTTCATTTAAAGAGTCATCTTCAAATAGTTTAAAGCTGACGATTTCGTGCAACATACCACTTGAACCACGATCAACGACTTCGCCAGAAAAACCCACTGGAAACTTGGTTAAGTCGCCATATTTTTCTGGGATAAGTTCATGGGAGTAAAAAGCTTGGACGTGCAGACCTATTTGCAGCGGCTGCCTTGCTCCTTGCTGAAACAGACTGATTGCAAAGGGAGCACTTGCCTCGAGCTCGTGCTTGTTAACTTCATCTTCAATCCACTGCATTAAGCTTAGCGTGATAATATAAATGGTTAAGCCAATCATGAGCGCAATAATACTAAAATAGAGAAGTAGTTTGTGCGGCAGGCTCGAAACGGAAGAGCGTTTGCTTATTAAGCGCTTTAGCAACGGTCTTCTCCTAGTTGAAGCCTAAAGCCAACTTTTGGAACCGTTGCTAGCATTGGCTGCTTAAAAGGCTTATCGAGCTGATTACGTAATTGGTACATATGGCTGCGCAGAATATCGCTGCTTGGTGGAGATTGTCCCCAGATCTCGTCAATAATGTGTTCGCGCTTAACAATGTTAGGGGCATTTTTAATTAACAGTAGCAAGATCTGATAAGTGATTGGCGTGAGTGCTAGTTGCATATTTTGTCTTGATGCCTGATGCCTAGCGATATTAATTTCGATATCACCAAACTTTAGCGTACCTTGGGCGACTTGACCCCTATGGCGCTTTATCAGTGCTTGAATGCGAGCGTCTACAACATCTAAGTCAAAGGGTTTGCCAAGATAATCGTCAGCGCCGCTATCAAAACCCGTTAGCAAGTCGGTTTTATTATCGAGAGCCGTTAGCATTAAGATCGGCGTACTACAGCCGAGTGAGCGCAGGGTTTTGCATAAGCTTAAGCCGTCTAATTTTGGCAGCATTAAGTCTAAAATGATGGCATCAAAATCAAATGCCTGTGCCAGTGACAATCCTAGTTCGCCATTATCGGCAAAATCGAGCTCCATACCTTTGGCCTCAAAATAATCACCAAGGATCCCAGCAACATCGATGTTATCTTCAATAATCAGTAATTTAATTGTCATTACGTCGGCACCGCCAGTCAATTTTATTGGATTATTTTAGCATTTTTTTTGTGGAAAAAATGTCAATGACATTTTGTTCACTTCGGCAAGAGCATGCTAGTTGTAATTCAGTCGTAGTGGGACAAACATATGCCTTATTCTTCGTTCAGTCAAAGCGCTAATCATACAGAGATCTGCTTGTCAGTTGTGGTGCCGTTATTCAATGAATCACTGATGATTAAACCACTAATTGAGCGGCTAACCAAAGTGCTATCTCAGCTTGATGAGCGCTGTGAAATTGTGTTTGTTGATGATGGCAGTAGTGATGACTCATGGCTGCAAGTAAGTCAGTTGCCTCTGGTTGATAATGAGTACCAATGCATCAAGCTCAGCCGTAATTTTGGTAAAGAAGCGGCTATGTCTGCGGGGCTTGAGCATGCTCGAGGGTTAGCCGTTATTATGTTGGACGCTGATTTACAAGATCCGCCAGAGTTAATCCCAGATATGCTTGCACAGTGGCGTGCAGGCTACGACATCGTCAATATGAAGCGTAAAAAGCGCTTAGGTGAGACTTGGTTTAAACGTTTTTCCGCAAGTTGTTTTTATAAGTTAATGAATTGGGTATCTGACTCTCCCGTACCTGAAAACGTGGGAGATTTTCGTTTAATGAGCCGTCAGGTTGTCGACAGTATTAAAGCCTTACCAGAGCGTAATCGCTTTATGAAAGGTCTATTTAGCTGGCCGGGGTTTTCACAGAAAACCCTTGAATTCGATAGGGACCCACGCTTTGTTGGTGAAACTAAGTGGAACTACGGCAAACTATTTGGCTTAGCAATGGACGGTATCACTTCCTTTAGCTTTAAACCCTTAAGATTGGCGACTTGGTGTGGTGTTATCACGGCCATGAGCGCATTTGCTTACGGTGGTTGGATTGTTGCTAACACCCTCATTTTTGGTGGCAGTGTTGCTGGTTACCCTTCCTTGATGGTAGTGCAACTGGCGTTGGCTGGCATTCAGTTACTAGCCTTAGGTTTAATTGGCGAATATTTAGGTCGTGTTTTTGTCGAGGTAAAACAGCGTCCAATCTATTTGATTGAAGAAGTTGCCTATAGGGAATCTTTAGCTCAGGTACAAAAACGAACCAGTAGTACGGTTGATTTCGCTGGAGCGACTCAAGGTAATGTTAGTTACTTGGGGGCGAAATAATGCTCCAAGCTGTAAATAGACCAAAAGGATTAGTGGTTCTGTTAGTCGTAGTATTGGTTAGAGCACTGCTTTTACCTTGGTACCCGCTGATGGATACCACAGAGGCGCGTTATGGAGAAATGGCGCGTTTAATGGTTGAAACGGGTAATTGGGTTACGCCATTGTTTGATTATGGGGTGCCGTTTTGGGGTAAGCCACCACTTCATACATGGATGAGTGCTAGTTCTATTTTAGCATTTGGCAGCAATGAATTTGCGGTGCGCTTCCCTCATTGGCTGGCGGCAGTCTTGGTGCTCGCTTGTGTTGGATATTTTGCGAAGCGTTTACGTTTACCGATTGTACCGATATTGATTATCTTGGCTTCGACCGTGGTATTTACTATTAGTGCTGGTGCAGTAATGACTGATATGGCTTTAACGCTGGGCCTGACTCTGGCCATGGTCGGTTTTTATTTATGTTGGCAAGGCGACAAACCATGGGGGTATGCGGGTTTTGTTGGCCTTGCGATAGGCCTGTTAGCTAAAGGGCCGGTTGCTTTGGTGTTATTTGGTATAGGCTCTGGGTTATGGCTTTTATGGCAGTACGGTCCAATTAAAGTGTGGCGGCAATTATGGCAACGTGTGCCATTACTCGGCGGCGTAGGATTAATGTTAGCTATTGCATTGCCTTGGTATGCCATTGCTGAACGAGCAACTCCAGGGTTTATAAATTATTTTATTGTTGGAGAGCATTGGTCAAGATTTGTTGATAGTGGCTGGCAGGGTGATTTGTATGGCTCTGCCCATGATGAAGTTAGGGGCACTATTTGGTGGTATTTTGTTATTGCGGCTTTGCCTTGGTCGTTGTTTTTGCCTCGCGCCCTATACAAGATAATTAACGAACCAAAACAAGTTGAAGCGATAGAGGAGCTGCCTAAAGGCTTAGCGAGTTACTTAGTGTGTTGGATGATAGCACCAATGGTGCTGTTTACTTTTGCAGGTAATATATTGCCTGCTTACGTGTTACCGGGGATCCCAGGGGTTGCGCTTTTGTTAGGTTTTGCATGGCGTAATAGTCGGTTACCTGGGTTACATTCCATCGCTTTAAGCATACCGCTATTGTTAATAGCTACCGTTATTGTGTTGAATTTTGGCCCTGGCAAAGATAAAAGCGAGCGCTGGCTATTAGCGCAGCGTAGTGAGTCGTTACCTACTTACTATTGGCAACATCAGCCATTTTCAGCGCGATTTTATAGTGCTGGTCAGGCTGATAAGATTCAGAGTTTAGCTGAAGTGAAGTCGAGTGATTTTTATTTAGTTGCCAATAACAGGCTTGTGAAAACTGAGTTTGCTGATTGCGAAGCTTTAGCTAACAACAAATATCGAGGTTTGCTCAAGTGTCGTCGCAACTAGGTATTTTTCAAAAGCGCGCTTGTGAGTTAAAGGCTAAAACATTAAAGCGTTTTTCTCTGCAGCAGTTCAAGAATAAATTTACTGCTGAAATTCGATTCTTAACAGTAGGGGCGGGCGTCTTTGTGTTTGATGCAGGCGTGTTTTATTTACTGCTTAGCTTAACCCCTTTGACATTGATGTCGGCTAGAGTGCTCGCTTTTGCTGCGGCGATAGTGTTGTCTTGGTATGTGAATCGCCATTGGACTTTTAAAGGCCGTAAACACCGCGCTAAAGCAAAGCAATTTAGTATGTCTTTAGTGGTTGCGAGTATTGCCGCTATAATGAATCTGTCAGTATTTTACGTCGTTAATCATTTGCTTAAAGAGCAACTTGTTAATCAGCCTATATTAGCAAGCCTTGGCTTTGCACTAGGAGTATTAGCCGGATTGATAGTGAATTGGTTAGGTGCCAATTATTGGACCTTTTCTAATAAACACGCCATATAAAATATGTTCAAAAGCTTTGTTTGAGAGGCCCCTTAAAGTCGTTATCGTAGCAGTGGTGTATCACTCATAGTGCATCCTTGTGTTACAAACTGTTAACGAATGGTTTCGTTCACAGTTAAAAACCGTTAGTTTCAATACCTCTGCTGATATTAGGCAAAGTTAGGATTGATGGGTGACACAAGGAGTATATTGATGAAATTGACACTTAAAGGCTTGATAGGCACTTGCGCGATTGTGGCTAGTGGCGTGTCATTATCTGCCCAGGCAAAATCTGACTCGGCATTAAACTTTACCGAATCTGTTATTAATGCACCTTTTGAATTAACTCATCCAATTATTGCGGCAGATCTATTATCGCAGCCAGGAAAGGAGCTTATCGCTTTTGGTATTGATGACTTAAACCAACGCTGGATGGCAATCTATCTACTTCAGCAAGGCCAGTATCAATTGTCTCATAAGCAAGCGTTACCTCAAGAGTTACACAGTTTTGATATTACAGAACCCACAGATACAGAATTGCAAAAGTTGTACTTTTTATCACAAGACAAATTACAACTGTTGGTTAATCCCGCGAATACTCAAGAGTGGCAGATTGAAACTGTTGCTAAGATAAACTCATTATCTTTTAAAGATCGCCCGGATTTTATTAGTCGCGGTGAATTCATTCAAGATCTTAATGGCGACAAACGTGATGATATTTTGATTCATGACTTCTACCAAGTGCATCTGCTATTAGCGACAGACCAAGGTTTTCAACCTCAAGAGCTGCCGATAAAACCACAGTCTAGATTATTTGAAGATGGTGCTACTTACACCCAGTCTAAACTTTACATTAGCGACGTTAACCTTGATGGCTTGATGGACATTGTTAAGATTGGTGAGGGCGAGCTTGAAGTTTATAAACAGAATAAACCTGAACTTGCGTTAGCTAATATTGAGCAAGCTGAAGCAAATACTGATAAAGATAGTCATAAGGAGACGTTTACCTTTAACCCTATCGCCGAGTTTATCTCAGTGCGCCAGCCTATAAGCGGCATTGATTGGTGGAATAAGCGTGATGCTTATGGTGAGCAATTAGATCAAAGCAAGCTGGTGTATCGCAAGGTTGAGGAGCTTAAAGATCTCAATAATGATGGCATTACCGACATGGTGATCCGTTATACCAAAAGTTCCGGCGTTTTCGATAGAGTTAACGATTACGAAATTTACTTAGGTGAGAATCAACAAGGCAAATTGCATTTTCCTAAACAGGCGAGCAGCGTGGTTAGAGCGGAAGGGACGTTAACGGGTTTAGAGTTTGTTGATATCGATAACGACAATAAAGATGAAGTTTTAGTCGCAGGTTTTGATATTGGTGTGTCGCAAATTATCGGTGCTTTGCTATCTGGCAGCATTGATCAAGATGTACATCTATTTAAGATGGACGCTAACGGACGCTTTAGTGAAGACTCGAATGTTAGTAAAGAAGTTGAACTTAATTTTAGCCTGAGCTCGGGGCAAGCTGGCAGCCCAGTGGTAAAGCTTGCAGATCTTAATGGCGATGGTTTTAAAGACCTTATTTTGTCGGATGATGAGTCGAGTCTGAAAATTTATTTAGGCCAAGATGGTGACGATCTATTTAGCCGAGATGCACAAAAGCATGAGCTGCAGTTACCTATTGAAGGTGGCATGCTAAAGACTGAAGATCTCAATGGTGATGGACGTGAAGACTTACTGATTAAGTATGGCCGCCAAGATGATGATGATTTATCAAATCAATTTAGAGTATTGCTTGCTAGTTAGTTACTAGCCTTGATTGACGCCAATATGATGATTAATTGCTAATAGAAATGGAGCCTAAGGCTTCATTTTTTTATTGATTTATTTGGTCTATTAACACCAGAACGAGGACTTAGAGCGGTAAATCGGCTGTTATTAATTAAATACGATTTTGGGGTAGCAGAGGCGAAAACCACATTAAGCGTTATATTATTTTATTGAGTTAGCGCGTTAATTTTGATTTCGTTGCGGCGAAAGTCATGCTTCTTCGCCTCTGCTTAACAGGGTACAGCCTGTTATTTAGCGTTGACGCAATAACTGTTTTATACGTACTGCTAGCAGCTTAGTCTGCTGCATAATTGGCAGTGAACCTCTAGTCGATTTTTGCTCACTTTCATGCACTATTTGATAAACCTTTTTTGTCGATAGTCCGTAGTCTTTGGCTACGTCTGACAATAAGCGGCCTTTATTTTTAACTTCATTGATAACGTTAAGGTTTAAGTTGATAGCGTCCATGGGCATTCTCTTTTAAATTCTAATGATTAATACGGCTAAACATCAGTGGTTTGTACGTCTTTGAGCGTGGTGACGGAGATCCCTAGGCAAGGCTGTTGTGCTAGGCTTTGCCGTTATTCTCTGAGCATTGTTATTATTTATTTTTGTTGTCAGTGAGTACTCAATAATGAGTATGCTTAAGCTGTGCCAATACTGAATTTTATTTTAATTCATTACAATTCATATGGTTAAAATTTAATGCACAAGGCTAGGTCATCTGTTTTAGTTATTTTTGCACTTTACTGGTGCATTGCTGCATGATTTTGGTGCAATCCTGAAGGTTGGATAAAAAGCCGAGTTGTTCACTTTTAACCCACTTAATTGCCTAGCCATTGTCTAATCAATTCTGTTTTATATACTGCTAAAAATAATACATCTTATAAGCGGTCGTTTTTGCATAACAGCAAAAGCAGTTAGGAGTGGTAAAAATGAACATAAAACGCAGTTCAATTATTGTGGGTGGCTTAGTGGCTGCGATGATGGTCTCTGGTTGCCAAACAACTAATCCATACACTAATGAATCTCAAAATGGCAAAGCGACAAATGGCGCATTGATTGGAGCTATTGCGGGGGCTGCAATTGGCGTAGCGTCTTCCAGTAAAAGTGATCGCGGTAAAGGCGCATTGATTGGTGCTGCATCGGGTGCAGCGTTAGGTGGTGGTATTGGCTACTACATGGATGTGCAAGAAGCTGAGTTACGTAAGCAATTACAGTCATCAGGTGTGAGTGTTACTCGCAGCGGCGATAATATTATTCTTAATATGCCTAATGATGTCACTTTCGGAGTTGACCAAACAGATTTGAGCCAGCGCGCGCAGCAAGTGCTTAATAGTGTTGTGCTTGTAGCACTAGAATACGACGAAACTAAGCTAAATGTGATGGGGCATACAGATAGTTCTGGTGCGGAATCATATAACTTAAGATTATCGCAAGTGCGTGCGAGTGAAGTGGCAAATTACTTAACTCAGCATAAGGTGCCAGCAGTACGTGTTGCGTCTCATGGTATGGGGGAGTCAAAACCGATTGCAGACAATAAGACTAAACAAGGCCGTGCTGAAAACCGTCGAGTTGAGATTATCTTAAGCCCAATGCCAAAGGCATAAACTTAATTTTAGTCGATTAAGTTATTTGAACTAAGCCACCGTTAGGTGGCTTTTTTGATCATAGCTACAGATAGCAAAGCCTTTTAAATATTGATAGTCTGCTGGGACTTTTTGTCTGCTGTTAGCTTAAAGGCTGTGACGATACTCGCGTGGTTACATACTTAAGTTGTGCTAAACGGCTCAGGCATTGTGATTTGATATTAGATGTTTTCTCATTAGCTTAATGCAATGTGTTTGCACATAAATCACCGTTAAAAAAGACAAAATGAATGGAAAGAAATGATGAGAAAATGGATCTTAGTTTCACTGTTAAGCCTACCTTTTGCTGTTAATGCTAATCCTATTGAATTACGAGCTGCGGGCAGTTTAAAAAATGCCATGAAGGACATTGTGATGGCGTACCAGCAAACAGATGATCAAAAGGTTGCTACTGATTTCGGTCCATCAGGGCTGCTGAGAAAGCGCATTGAAAATGGCGAACAGGTGGATCTATTTGCTTCTGCAAATATGAAGCACCCACAGACATTGGAAGCGGCCGGTAAAGGTGGCAATGTGGTAATGTTTGCCCGTAACCAGATGTGTGCATTGGCTCAGCCCAACGTTAACATTAATAGCGAAGGCTTATTAGCTGTCATACTTGATCCGAAAGTTCGAGTGGGCACTTCAACACCTAAAGCCGATCCATCAGGTGACTACGCGTGGAAAATTTTTGCTAAAGCGGACGATGTAAAAGCAGGGGCAAAGACCAAGCTTGAACAAAAAGCACTGCAGCTTACCGGTGGTGAGAACAGCGCGAAGGCACCTAAAGGCCGTAATACTTATGGTTGGGTAATGGAAAATAAGCGCGCGGATGTGTTTTTAACTTATTGTACGAATGCAGTATTGGCGCAAAAAGAAGTGAATGATTTACAAATCGTGCAGATGCCAGCACCACTAGCTGTTGGTGCAAATTATGGTTTGATTGTGCTTGATGATGCACAAAAGGATACTTGGAAATTAGCGATGTTTATCCTGTCTGAGCCCGGACAAACGATTCTTGCTGACTACGGTTTCGATGCGCCGTTAAAGCAGTAATAGCCATTAAGCTTAAACCCAAAAGGCCGCAATTGCGGCCTTTTTGTTAAGTCGGCTCTAACTCATCAAGAATAGCGTTGCCAAACCCAGGAAGGCAAAGAGGCCAATAACGTCAGTTACTGTGGTTAACACCATACCGCCGGCTAGAGCCGGATCAATGTTCATTCGTTTCAACATTAACGGAATAGTCGCTCCAGCAAGGCCCGCTACCGTCATATTGATAAGCATAGCGCCCGCTATTAAGCCACCTAAGGCTATATCACCTTTCCAGACCCACACAGCCGCAAAAACCAAAATAGACCACAGCAAGCCATTCAGGAAGCCAATGGCAAGCTCTTTACCAATTAACCAACGTGAGTTACTTTGACCAATTTGTCCTAAGGCAATACCACGAATAACCAAAGCTAAGGTTTGGTTACCAGCAACACCGCCCATACTCGGGACGATAGTCATTAAAATCGCAATCGTTGCGAACTGTTCAATCGTGCCTTCAAACATGTTGCTGACTGACGCTGCCAGCAGCGCGGCAAACAAATTAACAGTTAGCCAGAGTGAGCGACGGAAAGTACTCTTAAGCACGGGGCCAAAGGTATCTGTATCGTCATCCATACCTGCCATACCCATCATTGAGTGTTCGGCATCTTCACGAATAACATCGACTACATCATCAATGGTGATACGACCCAGTAGCTTGTCGTTCTCATCGATAACGGGGGCTGACATCCAGTCATGTCGTTCAAAAAGTTGTGCGACTTCGCTGTCTGACATACCGACAGGGATCGCTTCGAGATCTGACATCATGATTTCACGCACAGATGCATTCGGGTCGCAGGTCAGAAGATCGGCAATTCTTACACCACCTAAAACACGATCATGTTTATCGACCACATAAAGCATGTCTGTGGCATCAGGCAGTTCACCGCGAATTCTTAAGTAACGCAAAATTACGTCAATGTTGACGTCGGGTCTTAAGGTGACGGTGTCGGTATTCATTAAGCTACCGGCTGTATCATCAGGGTAAGATAGCGCTTGTTCGACACGAACCCTGTCTTGCTTACTCATCGATTGCAGTACTTGCTTAAAGACGCTGTCTGGCAAGCTACGTAGGATGTAAGCCAAGTCATCGGTGTCCATATTCTCGGCCGCTTTAGCAACGCGTTCAGGACTCATCTGAGTGATCAGACTATCTTTAAGCTCTTCACCAAGCTCATCGAGGATTTCACCGGTATGCTCTTGATCAATTAATTGCCACAGTACTTGGCGTGTTCGTGGCGGGGACGATTCGAGAATAAAAGCGATGTCTGATGCTGCCATGTCTTGCAACATATTCCGCACATGGACAAACATACCGCTGCCCAAGGCTTTTGTTAGCTGATTGAGGCGTTGATCTGTTGTTTCATTGTCTAAGACTTCAATCGGCATGATTCCCTCACAGGGTCTTTAAAAAGGCGCTTATGTTAACTTAAGTGCTGGTGGAACGGGTGATAATTAAGACGGTCGAGCCAATATCGGTAGTTAACTATCTTCGTCAAACTTGGCATCGATGAGCTGACAAACAGCATCGAGTGCTGTTTGAGCATCTGGGCCCGTTGCCAGTAGTTGAACGGTTTTCCCCATACCCGTCTCTAACATCAATAAGCCTAGTACACTGGTAGCAGAAGCTTGTTTTTCGCCTTGAATGATAGTTATTTTGGCATCGAATTCCGACGCCAAAACTACCAACTTAGTGGCCGCTCTTGCATGAAGTCCCAATTTATTACATAGGGTGATTTCACGCTCAATGGTCGGCATTTTTTAACTCGCGGTGACGGGCTTGTACCTTGTGTTTGCCATGTTTGAAGTGTGCAGCAAGACGCTCAGTAATATACACAGAGCGATGTTGTCCACCAGTGCAGCCAATAGCAATCGTTAAATAGCTACGGTTGTTACGCTCAAGGTCAGGTAGACAGTTTTCAAGTAGATCTTCTATCTGCTTGATAAACTCATTAACTCGTGGACGCTCGTTCAAGAAGTCTTGAACGGGTTTATCGAGTCCAGTCATTGGACGTAAATCAGGCTCCCAATGAGGGTTTGGTAAAAAGCGTACATCAAACATAAAGTCTGCTTCGGTCGGCATACCATGCTTGAAACCAAATGATTCAAAATTGATCATCAACTGTTTATCAACATTGCCTATTAATATTTCACGCACTTGATCGTTTAGATCGTAAATATTAAGACTTGAAGTATCAATGTAGTGATCAACGATATTGGCCAAAGGCTCAAGTAAACGCGCTTCTAATGCAATCGCTTCTTTCAAAGATACATTGTCGTGAGAGAGCGGGTGAAGGCGTCGTGTTTCATTGTAGCGCTTGAGCAGTACTTCATCGCTAGAGTTTAAGAAAAAGCTCAGTAACTGTATGCCTTTAGGCAAAAAGGTAAGATGTTTGACGAGTTCGTCTTTGCTTTCTGGCAAGTTACGGATGTCGACACTGATAGCAACAAACTTAGTATTACCTGATAGTTCGTTAAGTAGTGTGCCCATCATAGGCAATGGGAGATTGTCGACACAGTAGTAGCCGAGATCTTCGAGCATTCTTAGTAAAACAGATTTGCCTGAACCTGAACGACCAGAGACTAAAACAAGCTTCATCGTATGGGTACCTGATTGAAAATTAACTAAATGTTTGAATATGGTAATAATCTTGTATCTATGGATATAGATTAACTTTTTTAAGCTTTAAAGCAAGAAATTAAGCAGATGATGAAGAAGAATAATATAACTGTAATAATTACTTAGGCCTTTAAATTACTGCTGCAAGCTTACGCTATGCGACGAATTTAAAGACCCCAGTAAGATATTATTGGGTAATGACTTGATATAGTTCTGATTCGTTACTGGTTTTTCTCAACTGTTTTAACACTGCTTTGTCATTAAGCTTTTCTGCCATTGAAGACAAAGTTGCTAAATGCTGTTCACACTGCTCAGATGGCACCAATAGGGCAAATAGAATATCAACGGGCTTTTTATCGATTGAGTCAAATGCAATTGGATCTTCGCATTTGACTAAGACCGCCACAGGTCGCTCGATATTAGCCAGCCTTCCGTGAGGGATCGCTATACCGTTACCTATACCCGTGCTACCCATTTTCTCTCTCGCCAATAGACTTTCAAAGATCTCTTGTGAAGACAGGGTAGGGTACTGGACAGCGGCAATATCACTGATTAACTCCAGTACCTTTTTCTTACTGCCCGGAGTGGCGCAGGTAGTGCACTCCGGCTGCAGGATGGTACTTAGTTCCATCGTTAGTGTTTAGTTAGCTTCTCTTTGTGTTTAAGAACCTGACGATCTAGCTTATCTATCAGGGAGTCTATTGCAGCATACATATCTGCATGCTCCGAAGTGGCAAATACTTCCCCTTTTTTCAGGTGGATTTTTGCTTCGGCAATCTGCTGCATTTTTTGTACATTCAAAATAACGTGCACATTATTGATCTGATCGAAATGTCGTTCAAGCTTTGTGAATTTTTCTTGCACGTAGCCGCGCAAAGATTCAGTAATTTCGATGTGATGTCCTGTCAGGTTGATTTGCATATATCGATCCTCCAAGTGCCTAATTTGAGTTATAAACTCTTACGTTGGTTTGAGGGGGGGATCAGCATCGCTTCTCGATATTTTGCGATCGTACGTCTAGCAACTTTAATCCCTTGTTCTGCCAAAAGTTGAGCCATTTTGCTGTCGCTTAATGGTTTCTTTTGGTTTTCAGCTGCGACTAACTTCTTAATAAACGCTCTAATTGCTGTCGATGAACATTCTCCGCCATCGTCAGTACCGACGTGGCTAGAGAAGAAATATTTCAGTTCAAAGATACCTCGTGGGGTATGCATATATTTCTGTGTGGTTACTCGTGAAATGGTTGATTCATGCATTTCAACCGCTTCCGCGATATCATTTAACACCATGGGTTTCATGGCTTCTTCGCCGTATTCGAAAAATCCTTGCTGGAACTTAACGATACAGTTAGTCACTTTTAATAAAGTGTCGTTACGGCTTTCAAGGCTTTTGATAAACCACTTTGCTTCTTGCAGATGTCCTCGAATAAACTGTCCGTCTGCCTGATTAGTCGTACTACGCGCCATCGAGGCATAATGTTGGTTTACGTTAATTTTAGGCATGTAATCAGGGTTTAGCTCAACAACCCAGCGACCTTTTTTCTTGCTAACCGAGACATCAGGAATAACATATTCGTCTTTACTGCGCGCAATCGCCAGCCCAGGCCTTGGGTTTAGGGTTTGGATCAGTGTAATTGCTTCGCGAAGATCATCTTCTTTAAGCTTTGTTTTGCGCATTAATTGCCTGAAATCTCTACCAGCAATTAAGTCTAAATAGTCTTTGATAAGTAATTTTGCGTTGTCGATATGCGGGGTATCTGCCGCATATTGCGCTAATTGGATCAGCAAACACTCACTCAGATTACGCGCTGCAACTCCAATAGGATCAAAGTGTTGTACTCGTTTTAATACGGCTTCAACTTCATCTAGTTCAGTTTCAGGGTCGCCCATCGCCTCTAAGATATCTTCACAGCTTTGGGTTAAGTAGCCGCGCTCATCAATAGCGTCGATAATAGCAGTGGCGATTGCAAGATCGTTATCAGAAAACGGTGTGAGGTTTTTTTGCCATTCAAGGTGTTCGTACAAGCCTTCGCTGGTTTCACCTTGAAAGGGCATATCATCTTCGCGACTAACGCCTGAGCTGGAGTTAGACGATACGGTGTAGACTTCGTCCCATGTTGTATCCATTGGCAGGTCATCTGGCATGGAATCTTGGGTTAATGCATCAGAGGTTTCAACCGTAGCGCTGTCGCGCTCTAGGCTATTAGAATCGTTTGAAGATGGGTCGTCACTATTATCCATGTCGCCATCTGATTGCTCTTCGTCTAACTCGAGTAGTGGGTTAGATTCTAATGCTTGTTGGATCTCTTGTTGCAGCTCTAAAGAAGATAGTTGCAATAGGCGAATAGCCTGTTGCAATTGAGGAGTCATGGTGAGCTGTTGACCCATTTTGAGCTGGAGTGACGCTTTCATCGTACCGCTATTCCCTACACTGTAGTTAAACGTTAAAGCTCGCTGATTGGCGAAGAAAGCTTAAAAACTCAATACATTGATTTTATTTGGAATTGTATTCCGTATTAAGTTTTTAACTTCCAAATGGTGAATTAACTATAGCCTGAATTGTTCACCTAAGTACACTGCTCGAACTTGCTGGTTGTCTAAGATTTCAGCAGGTGTACCTTCGGCAATAAGATTTCCGTGACTCACGATATACGCATGCTCACAAACATCGAGTGTTTCACGCACATTGTGGTCGGTAATTAGTACGCCTAAACCGCGGTTTTTGAGCTGTTCAATAATCTTTTTAATATCAATTACAGAAATAGGGTCAACACCGGCAAAAGGTTCATCTAATAGGATGAATTTGGGGTTGGCTGCTAATGCTCTGGCAATTTCAACACGGCGTCGTTCACCGCCTGATAGTGCCATACCTTGGCTATCGCGAATGTGAGTAATATGGAACTCTTCTAACAGATGTTCGAGTTGTTCTTCACGTTGTTCATTATTGATGTCACTGCGGGTTTGTAGCACCGCCATAATGTTGTCACGTACAGACAGTTTTCTGAAAATACTCGCTTCTTGCGGTAAGTAGCCAATACCTTTACGAGCACGTAAGTGCATTGGGTCTAAAGTAAGATCGTCATCGTCGATAAAAATCTTACCTTTATCGCTTTGAACCAGACCAACAACCATATAGAAAGTGGTTGTTTTACCCGCACCATTTGGTCCAAGTAAGCCAACAATTTGGCCCGTTTTTACGGTTAAGCTAACATCCTGCACAACAGCACGGCTCTTATAGCTTTTAGCTAGATTGGCTGCTTTTAAGGTGATTTGGCTCATTATTGTTCCTGCTGTTGTACTGGTGCTTCAGGCTTTTCTTCCTGATAGGTTTCAGGCTGAATAATGGTGATAACTCTGTCATCTCCTTGGCCAGTACTTTCTGCGATTAGTTGCTGCTTACTGATATTATACTTGATGCGGTTACCTGTAACTTGGCTGCCGTCTTGCTCTAGTGTTGCCTCACCCACTAAAGTCAGTGTGCGTGTGGCTAATTCATAACGGATTTCTTTGGCGCTAGCTGTTGCAGGACGGCCATCATCCATAGTTTGGGTATAAGTTGCTGGCGCGCCTGTAGCGACTAATGTTTTACCGCTTTTATCTTCTTTCGAGAATACACGTAGCTCGTCGGCTTTCATCTTAATAGAGCCTTGTGTAACTTCTACTGGGCCGAAGAAAATAACTTGGTTATTTTTTATATCAGCTTCTTGGCTCGCCGCGGCGATTTTTACTTCTTGCTGCAGATCATCGACCTTAGCAATAGTGTTAAAACTTAACAGACAAAATAGGCCTGCAAGGATAGATTGATTGTATTTCATAATGTCCTTCATACTCGGCTATAGCGTATTGCTGATGCAGCCCAAGTGTTGTTCAATATTGGCGTATTACTTAGCTTCGTAGATCCCTTCTACTTGGCTAACAAGTTTTACGCTCTGGGCATTCAAGTCGGCATATAGCCCCATTCCTTGAATAACAAATTCGTTGCCAGTGACGTGGATCATATCGTCAGAGGTCATGATCATAGTATTGAGATCAAGCTCTAGATAATCAGTTGTTAACGTCTGGATAGGCTCTTCTGGACTAATAGAGTCGATAATAACATTGTTTTCTAAAGTTACCTTACCAGTCACTTTATTTAGGCTACCTTGAGTACCTTTGAGCTGCCATTGAGCTTGGCCATCATCAGGATAAATAAGATAAACAGGTTCGGTAAAATAAGTCATGCTGACACTATCGAAATGCTCCATATGCTTGGCGGTTACTTCGCTATTGATCAGTCCTAATTCGTTGTATTCGATACTACGAAGATCATCAATAATGTAGTCAGGACGTTGACTGACATCAATATCTAGCTGTTGCTCGCTTTTTTTAGACTGCACTTGCCAGTAAAGCAGTAGTGCTGTGCCAAAAAACAAGATAATCGCTAGGGTAACGCGGTTCATATACTCATCCCGTGGGCCGATTCAAACTTGTCTTGGCTTAAGAGTAGTAAGTCTGTGAGTTCACGTAATGCGCCATGTCCGCCTTTAATTTGAGTGGTCATTTTGGCATGTTGCTTTACATACGGATGGCCGTCTGCAACACATACAGATAAACCTACTTGTTGCATTACAGGAAGATCTACCATGTCGTCGCCAATGTAAGCCACTTCTTCAGGGCTTACGTTATAAAGCGATAGTAATTCATGATAAGGGCTTAACTTATCATCCACGCCTTGATATATGTGTGTTACGCCAAGAGCGGTAAATCTATCTTCAACAATTTGTGATTTACGGCCAGTGATGATGGCAACTTGAATGCCGCTGGACAGCACAGATCGCACGCCATAGCCGTCACGAGTGTGAAAGGTTTTAAGCTCTTCGCCACTGTTGCTCATATAGACTAAGCCATCAGAAAACACACCATCAACATCACAGATGAGTAGTTTGATTTTGCTTGCCGCAAGCCAGATATCATCGCTGACAGGACCATAAAAACCTTGTTTTGCCATCTTTAGATAACTCCTGCTTTAACCATATCTAGCATGTTTAATGCGCCGACAGGTTGTTGTTTTTCGTTGATCACAACAAGGCCATTGATGCTTTTAGTATCCATCACTTTCAGTGCTTCTGCGGCCAATACATTGTCAGTAATTGTTACGCAGCCTTTTGTCATCACATCTGCAATGGACGTGGTTCTTAAGTTGACATCAGCATCGATAACACGGCGTAAATCGCCATCGGTAAATATACCCACTAAGGTATTGTTGTTATCGACAACAGCAGTCATACCTAAGCCTTTTTTAGATATTTCGTATAGAGCATCTGTAATACAGATATCATCTCTAACGCTTGGTAGCTCGTCACCTTTGTGCATTACGTCGCTAACCTTTAACAGCAGTTTACGACCTAAGCTTCCACCCGGATGAGATAGCGCAAAATCATCTTGGGTAAAGCCGCGAGCTTGCAACAATGCCACTGCTAGAGCGTCACCCATCACTAGCGTTGCTGTTGTGCTAGATGTTGGCGCAAGTCCAAGGGGGCAAGCCTCTTCTGGTACTTCAATACAAAGGTGTAATTGTGCCAATTTTGCCATATTCGAATCTGGCTTGCCGGTTACCGAAATCATCGGTAATCCCATACGCTTAATAACAGGCATTAGGGTTAGGATTTCACTCGATTCGCCCGAATTAGATATTGCGAGAACGATATCGTTTTCACTTAATACGCCTAAATCACCGTGGCTAGCTTCACCAGGGTGAACGAAAAATGCAGGCGTACCTGTACTCGCAAGAGTGGCTGAAATCTTATTACCAATATGGCCTGATTTACCCATGCCCATCACGATAACTTTGCCTGTGCATTGCAATATTAATTGGCAAGCTTGGGCAAATTCAGAAGAGTCTACGTACTGATAAAGGTTATCAAGAGCTTGTTTCTCGATATCGATAACCTTAGTACCCCATTGGCGTAGTTGATTTTCATCTACCATTTCTTAGTCTCTCTTTAAATTTCAGCTTAACGTACCGCACCCATGGCTAAGATAGGAAAAGTAATGCTTGGTATGCGATAAACGTTATAAGTAATACTACGCCGTGCCAAGGCTTTAATTGTCTAGCACGGCCAGATAATAAGATCAGTATTGCCAGCGCACTACTTGTGGCTAGCACCATGTAAAAATCTCGAGTACTCGCAGCGGCGTCTACTGCCCCAGGGGCGATTATGCCAGGTATAGCAAGTACAGCTAAAATATTGAATAAGTTTGAACCAACTATGTTACCTATAGCAAGGTCGTCTTCTTTTTTTAAGACTCCGGCAACACAGGCTGCAAGTTCGGGGAGACTGGTTCCCACAGCGATAATGGTTAAACCAATCACTAAGTCTGATAGGTGATAAGCTTTAGCGATACCCACTGCGCCTTGCACCATCCAGTCTGCCGATAATGGCAACAATACCATGCCAACAACTAGCCATAAAATTGCTTTTGCCGTTGGCACATCTGCTGGTATTTCGCTTTCAGCTTCCTCAGCAAGAGCGTCACGGTTTTTACTGTGTAGGCCATGCCAAATAAGGTAACCCATTAAGCCAATAAATAGCACCAATAAGCTAATACCTTCAATACGCGTTAAGAAACCATCGTAAAGGAAGTAACCTACAATTAAGGTGGCAATTAGCATCATTGGGATTTCACGTTTCAGCGTTTGCGAGCTCACTGAAATAGCACCAAGTAATGCAGTAATACCCAAAATCAAGGTAATGTTGGCGATGTTAGAGCCAAGGACATTTCCAATCGCAGTGTCAGTCATGCCTTCAAGTGATGCGGTTGCAGCAACAAACATTTCAGGGGCAGAGCTGCCCATAGCGACAATCGTCAAACCAATTAACATTGGCGGCAACCCTAGGTTGCGAGCAAAAGCAGCTGCGCCAAAAACAAACTTATCAGCACTCCAGACTAGGGCGCCTAAGCCTGCGATCAGCATGAAAATATTAAATAACATCGATTCTTAGTATTTGTGGGTATAACGGCGTATTTTCGCTGGAATTGAACAAAAATGAAAGTATTGCGGTGAGATAGTCGTGATTTGGTTGTACCTGTTAGGCCAATTACGTACAATTTCTCCCTTTCCGGTACGGAAAATGGAAGTTTCGATTACTAGTAGCAGGGTGCTTGTATGACTCAAAACCAAAAAACATTGGTTGAAATCCATAACATGGCTTTTAGCCGCGGCAAGCATGTCATCTACGAAGATGTCAGTCTGTCGATACCTCAGGGTAAAGTGACGGCGATTATGGGGCCCAGTGGTATCGGAAAAACTACGCTGTTGAAGTTAATTGGTGGCCAATTGACGCCCGATAGCGGCTCAGTGCTATTTGATGGCGTTGATGTGCATAAGTGTAATCGCAGTGAGCTTTATGCCTTACGTAAACGTATGAGTATGTTGTTTCAAAGTGGTGCGCTTTTTACCGATATGAACGTATTCGATAATGTCGCTTTTGCACTAAGAGAGCACTCTGGATTGCCCGAAGAAATTATTGGTAAAATTGTGTTGATGAAGCTTGAGGCTGTTGGCTTAAGGGGCGCAGCACAATTGATGCCAACTGAGTTGTCTGGCGGTATGCAGCGCAGAGCCGCGCTAGCACGAGCGATTGCATTAGAACCTGAAATGATTCTTTATGATGAGCCGTTTACTGGTCAGGACCCTATTTCTATGGGGGTGCTAGTTAAGCTTATTCGTGAGCTTTCTGATGCATTAAACCTCACATCAGTCGTAGTATCTCATGATGTAACAGAGGTGCTTGGAATTGCGGACTATGTTTATGTACTGGCTGATAAACGTATTATTGCTCATGGCACCCCAAAAGATCTGCGCCTAGCGGATAACCCGCAGTTAAAACAGTTTATCGGCGGAGAGCCTGACGGCCCCGTGCCGTTTCATTACCCTGCAGACGATTATAAAAAGGAATTACTTCGTGAGCTTGATTGATCAGGTTGCTCGACTTGGCAGCGCGGCTATTGATTTAGTCACGGGTCTCGGTAAAGCGGGTTTAATGTTATGGGGCGCTATCGCCCATCGTCCACGCATACGTAAAGGCACCCCGCTGTTAATAAAGCAGCTTTATGTCGTCGGCGTACAGTCGATGGTGATTATCTTAGTCTCAGGCTTGTTTATCGGCATGGTACTGGCCCTCCAAGGCTATAATATTTTAGTCGGCTTTGGCACAGAAGAAAGCTTGGGGCCTATGGTTGCACTTAGCTTACTGCGCGAACTGGGCCCAGTAGTGACGGCACTATTATTTGCTGGACGCGCAGGGTCTGCGTTGACGGCAGAGCTTGGATTGATGAAAAGTACCGAGCAGCTTTCTAGTCTTGAAATGATGGCTATTGATCCGTTGAGACAAATTATTGCGCCACGTTTTTGGGCTGGCGTTATTAGTTTGCCCTTATTGGCGTTAATGTTCACGGCGGTGGGGATTTACGGCGGACACCTCGTGGGTGTTGAATGGAAAGGTATTGATAGCGGTAGTTTTTGGTCTATTTTGCAAGCTTCTGTTGAGTGGCGCCAAGATATCGTTAATTGCATGATTAAGAGTTTCTTATTCGCCATAGTGGTAACTTGGATTGCTCTTTATCGTGGTTATCATGTGACCCCAAATCCAGAAGGGATTAGCCGAGCAACAACGCAGACTGTGGTGCAGTCGAGCTTAGCTGTTTTGGCGCTGGATTTCTTACTGACAGCAATGATGTTTGGTCAGTAATTGTAATAATGCCGCAAACAAGAATTGCGGGTTAATTATTGTTTAGATTTATTGAATAGAGTGGTAAATGAGTTATGTTGACAAGGAAAATTGAGATTCTAGTCGGTCTATTTTTATTGTCCGGATTGGCAGCCTTTTTAGTGTTAGTGTTTAACGTTGCCAATGTAGAGGTCAAGTCAGGTGATAGCAGTTATACGCTATATGCTAAATTTAGTAATATTGGTGGCCTTAAAGTTCGCTCGCCTGTAAAAGTGGGCGGTGTAGTTGTTGGTCGCGTTAGTGCAATTAATTTAGACCCTGAAAAACTAGTGCCAGTCGTCACCATAGCGATGGATAAGCGTTACCACTACTTTCCTGAAACCAGTACTTTGTCTATTTTGACGTCGGGCTTGTTAGGGGAGCAGTTTTTAGGTTTAACGCCAGGCTTTATGGACGATGATATCGAAATCTTAGCTGATGGCGACAGTATTCATGATACTCATTCAGCTTTGGTATTAGAGGAGTTGATAGGGCAGTTCTTGTATAGCATGGGTTCAAAGGATTAACCTTTTAGAACAAGTAGTTGGAGTATAGAGATATGTTTAAAGGTTTTTATCGTAGTGCCGTTTTGGCAATCATGGCGTTTGTCAGCATAGGTGTGCAAGCTGCTGATACTGCTTCGAGTGCGGAAATCGACCAGACCAATCCGTTTACACTTGTTGAGCAAGTCGCGAACCAAACATTTGCTCGTTTTCATCAAGATGAAAAGTTGATTGCAACTGACCCTGATCATTTAAAAGTGATTGTGACGGAAGAGCTGATGCCTTATGTCGACTATAAATATGCATCTTATAAAGTATTAGGCCAATACTTACGTGATACAACCAAAGATCAGCGTAAGCGGTTCGTTGAAGCATTTAAAGGTTACTTGATCTCTACCTATGCTCAAGCCTTTACTGAATACACAGATCAAACTGTTGAATATGCCAAACCTGAAAATTTTGCTGGCGAAAAGTTTGTCAACGTAAATGTGCAGATTGTTGAGCAAGGACGGCCAGCGATTAAATTGCAGTTTAAGGCACGTCGTCTAAAAGACGGCACTTGGAAAGCGTTTGACTTAATTGCAGAAGGCGTTAGCTTGTTATCTTCCAAGCAGTCTGAAATTACTAACCTTGTGCGTCAACAAGGTATTGAGTCTGTGATTAACATGCTTAATGAACGCACACAAAAACACATTGATCTGCAAGCGAAAGAGAAGCAGAGCTAGTGATCGAATTTAATCAACAAGGGATTAATTGTGCTGTGTTAGGTCGTCTAGACCAACAAGCAGTGCGCAGTCTATGGAATGGCCGAAGCAGTATTTTGCATCCTGAAACTCAGCTATTACAGTTGTCGGGGATTGAATATTGTGACAGTGCTGGTGTGGCATTTTTGCTTGAATTAGTCAGCATGTTTGCCGCCAAGGGCGTTAGCCTTAAGTTAGTCTCACCTTCAGAGCAGCTTAAGAAATTTATAATATTATATGATTTAAATGACTTCTTCGTTGAAGAAGCTAAGTAAGGTGAATAGTTCCATGGAATGTAAAGAAATTGAAACCATCCTTTTAGAAGCTCTTTCTTTAGAGGAAGTTAAAGTAACTCAAGAAGGAACTCACTATAAAATTATTGCTGTAGGTGACTGTTTTGACGGTATGGGACGCGTTAAGCAACAACAGACCATCTATGGCCCATTAATGGCTCACATTACCAGTGGCGAGCTACACGCTATTACGATTAATGCATTTACGCCTACACAATGGAAGCGTGAAAAAGTCTTTAATATGTAATCGCGGATTTAGAGAGTTAAAGTGGATAAATTAAAAATTGAAGCAAGTGGTGCACTTGCTGGAAACGTGGTTATCTCTGGCGCTAAGAATGCTGCTTTGCCTATATTAATGGCAGGTGTGCTAGCCGAGACTGACTTCAATGTTTCGAACGTACCAAACCTAAGAGATGTAAACACTAGCTGTGAGCTGCTGCGTTGCCTAGGTGCAGAAGTTACTCGTTCAGGCACAGATAGAGTGTGTATCTCAACAACCAATCTTAATGAGTTTTGTGCGCCGTATGAGTTAGTTAAAACTATGCGTGCCTCGATCCTTATTTTAGGTCCGTTATTGGCTCGTTACGGTAAGGCTGATGTGTCTTTACCAGGCGGTTGTGCTATCGGTGCGCGTCCAGTGAACTTGCATTTGCAAGGTCTTGAACAAATGGGCGCTAAGATTGAAGTTAAAGAAGGTTACATTAAAGCGCGAGTTGACGGCCGTTTGAAAGGCGCGCATATCTTTATGGATATGATTAGCGTAGGTGCAACTGAAAACTTGCTGATGGCTGCAGCGCTTGCGGATGGCGAAACCGTTATTGAAAACGCCGCTCGTGAACCTGAAGTGGTTGATTTAGCAAACTGCTTAATTGCAATGGGCGCTAAAATTGAAGGTGCCGGTACTGATACCGTGCGCATTCAAGGTGTTGAATCACTTCAAGGCTGTGATTATCAAGTTATGCCAGATCGCATTGAGACCGGTAGTTTCTTGGTTGCAGCTGCAGTGACTCGCGGTAAAATTCGCTGTACTAAAGCCGATCCAAAATCGCTTGAAGCGGTATTGGCGAAACTTGAAGATGCGGGTGCAAACATCACGACTGGTGATGATTGGATTGAGCTTGATATGCAAGGCAACCGCCCTAAAGCCGTTAATATCAAGACGGTAGCATACCCAGGTTTTCCAACAGATATGCAGGCACAGTTCTGCGTGCTAAATGCGTTGGCAGAAGGGACTGCGACCATTACAGAAACGATTTTTGAAAATCGTTTTATGCATGTACCAGAGTTAAGCCGTATGGGCGCAACTATGGAGCTTGAAGGTAATACTTGTATTATTCACGGTATTGAAAAGCTAAATGGCGCACAGGTGATGGCAACTGATCTTCGCGCTTCAGCGAGCCTTGTGATTGCAGGTCTTGTAGCTGATGGTACAACTACTGTTGACCGCATTTATCACTTAGACCGTGGTTACGAACACATTGAAGACAAGTTTAAAGGTTTGGGTGGACACGTAGTACGTGTGAAGTCTTAATCTTTAAGTTAGTCGTAAAGAGCCATTTAAGTTAACACTTAAGTGGCTTTTTTGTTTTATGAGCTAGCGCAACTTCTTCTCTGGTGTAATTAGAAGTAGATCAAGTCATACACAATAGGTAAATGTTAACGTTTACCCATGCCTGTTTTTGTTACATTTAATATTTATCTTTTTTATGGCCTAGTGTTTTTCTCTATGGGCTGTGCAGTGCTGTTTCGAAATTTCCGTTATAGTCAGTTAAAGATAGCTCCCACCTTATGGGCACTGGCTATTTTTGGTTTTTCCCACGCCTTCCATGAATGGTCTGAGTTATACGTACTGATTTTTACTGAGCATATCTCCGCTGAATATAAGCTACTGACGCAATGGTTGTGCCTAGTGAAATTATTCTTGTCTTACGCGGCATTGATGGTTTTTGCTTGGCAAATTCTGACAATAAACCATAAGCGGATTGCTTATATCGGGCACAGTCTAATTATTGCTTTGGTGTTCGTTTATTTTTATTTAATTATTCCTGATCTGCATCACTTAGCTATTAACCGCAGTGGTTTTGTTGAAGCTAGTCAGTACACGCGCATTTTGATCGGATTTGGTAGCGCACTTTTAGCCGGATTAGGCATGCTTATCTATGGCGTTAACCTCAGACAAGAGCAGCATAGTTATGGAAATTACTTTGCACTTTGTGGTGTAGGCTTAGTGCTCTATGGTGGGCTTTCAGGCCTTGTGCCTACTGAATACCACTACAGTGTACCCATTTATCGTACTCTGGCTGGTGCATTGATCTTAATAGCATTATTTAAAGCGCTCAAAATCTTTGATTTAGAAAAAGAACAAGCAACTGCTGCCAAGCTGAAGCGGGCTATTGAGGCTGATAAATATAAAGCGATAGGCCAGCTTGCGATGGGCGTTGCCCACGAGATCAACAACCCTTTAGCATCCTCGATGCTGGCGCTTGATTTATTAGAGCGTAAGCATGCCAATTTATGTGATTCGCAAAGCAATTATTTAGCACGGATACGCTTAGGCATAGAACGTGCTTCCTCCATTAGTAAGGAGCTACTTAGCTATGCAAGACCCGCGACGGGTAAGCGAAGCTTTGTTGCAGTTAAAGACATACTTAGCTCTGCCGTAAAGCTATTGTCGCATCGTACTAAGCTGCACCAAATTGAACTCAACTGCAGCGACAGTATCGTTTTATATGCAGAAAAAATTAAGCTAGAAGAACTGTTTATTAACTTGCTGTGTAATGCTATTGATGCCTGCGAACCAAGCGATAAGATTAGAGTTAACGCGCAGCAAGACGAAAAAATGGTACGTATAACGGTAGTTGATTCAGGCTCAGGTATGACAAGCACACAACTAGAACGTGCCACAGAATTGTTTTATTCAACCAAGGCTGTAGGGCAAGGTACGGGTCTAGGCTTAGCGATTTGCGAGCAAATAGTCGCTTTGCATAATGGCAAGATGCATATTGCAAGCAGTGAAGGGCAGGGTACCTGCATTACGCTGACATTTTATCGAGGGTACGACTAATGATACGGGTATTATTGGCTGAAGATGATGTAGAGCTCAGTATGAACATAGTCGAAATACTTGAGCTAGAAGGTTTTGATGTCACTGCGGTTAGTAGTGCAGAACAGGCTATTGAGGCTAGTGGACGTGAGCACTTCGATATTGCTTTACTCGACTTACTGATGTCGGGAATGACTGGTGTTGAGGCCATTTCTAACCTAAGGCAGAATCAACCTTTCCTTGCTGTAGTCATTATAACGGCTTATGCCACTGTGGATACAGCGGTAGATGCAATGAAAAAAGGTGCTGACAGTGTAATGACCAAGCCATTTAAAGGCGATGAGTTAATTGTGACTGTTAAACGTAGCTTGGCCGAAAAGCAGTTGTTAAAGAGCCGAGCAGATCTAGATCCTGACCTAGTCTATAGTGCTTTGGCTAATCCGTATCGACGTAAAGCGCTGAGGATTCTAGCTGGCCACAAATCGCTTAAGTTTATGGATCTATGCCGTTTAGTTGAAATTGATGATCACACTAAGTTTAATTTTCATATTCGGCAGTTAAAGAAAGCAGGTCTTGTTATGCAAAATGAGAACAAGCTCTACATTTTGACAAATACTGGTCAATTCGTATTAACAAATCACAATCTTTCTGGTGATTAAATATTCTATAAAAACATGGGTTTAAAGTTTTTTTGATAACTAAAGTTCACAACTTAGTGAGCGCTGTGAATTCTAGTCATCTATCCCTTAGGTAGTAAGTTGCTGATACTTGTTTCATGCCCAAAGAGGCATATCAGTCGCCATTCCCTGCAATGTTGGCGATATGAAAAGCAATGTTGAGGATGAACTTATGAACGCAAAAATTCCATGTAAAAAGCTTCTTCTTGCCAGCATGATAACCATGCTGGTTGCGTGCGGAAGCGACAATGATAACGATGATAATGGAGGTATTACCCCACCTCCAGCCAATACTCCTCCTGTCGCAGCAGATACTGCCCGAGTAGCAGACAGTAATCAGGTGATAATAATTAATCCTATGCTACATGCTAGCGATGAAGATGAAGGCGACGGACTTCGACTTGTAGCAGCAACATCTGAGCAAGGTTCGGTTCTGCTACTAAGTGAGAATCGAATTGAATTTGATCCCGATGGCTTTGTCGGCAGCGCTGAGATTAACTATACAGTGAGTGACGGTATTGACGAAGCAAGCGCAAAAATTACAGTTACAACATCAGAAGCAATCTACGCTGGAACTCAAGCTTGTTTACAATGCCATAATGATGAGACGAGCAGTATAGGTGGTGCACCAAGCCACCAGTTTCATGGGCATAACTTTAAAATTAGTAAGGTTGGTAACGATGAAACGCCTAGCTTTCCCTATAGCAGCGTAGACGGTGCTATAGCACTAATTGATAGCGACGGTAACCCAACAGATAACGCTTTAGGTGCACCGCAAAGCTATGCTGATGTGTCATACACTTCTGGTGGGTTTGCATGGAAATATCGCTGGTTAGATAAAGACGGCTATATCGTTACGGGTAAGCAAGCGCAGCACAATATTAACGCCATTATGGAAGGGCGTGATGACCAACATATGAGCAATTACAATGCGGGTTCTGTGAACAAGCCTTATAACTGTGGTAATTGTCATAACACAGGCTGGAAGCCGACAAGTGAAGATTTCCACCCGCAGCATCAAGATGATCTTCCAGGTATAGAGGGTACATTTATCGCTGCAGGCGTTCAATGTGAGGCTTGTCATGGTGCGGGGCTAGCGCATGTGAAGTCACCAAGTAACACTAATATTGTTAAGAAGGCAACGCCGCGTCTAACTGCATCTTTACAGAGCGAAACCATGGGATACGGTGAAGCTATGCATTGTGCAGAATGTCATACACGAGATGGTGACCGTAATGTGCGTAATGATTATGTCAGTAGCTTTAATAAGGCTTACCCAGATGGGCCTGAATATGGAGCGCGTGTTGCTGTAAGAAGTGGTTTACCGCGTCATCATCAAAGCCATGATGAATTTATAGGAGTCGATCCAGACTCTGGCGAGATTATGGGTAAACACTATCTTGCTGGCATGACTTGCTCTAATTGTCATGATAGCCACAAGTCAGCTGTTTATATGGATCAGCCTGAACATGTTGGGGCATTCAAAAAACAATGTACTACTTGTCACGCGGATAAAGTTAACTTAAACGCTGGCCATGGGTCTGGTGACGACGGTTTCTATGCTAAAGAGTGTGTTGATTGTCATATGCCTGATGTTGTAAAAAATGCGACTTCAGCGACCAACGAACACGGCAATAAGGTCGGGGATATCCGCATTCATACTTTTGCGATTGATCTCTACAATGAAAAAGGCCAGTTCCAAGACTCTGAGGCTAAAGATACCTTTATGTATCCTTACCTGACTGATGAATTTGCATGTGGAGAGTGCCACAGTAAAGGCGAGAAATTGTTTATCTTAAAAGACAGATACAACGGAAAAATGCATAAATAAGAATAGAATTATCATTATTTAGTCCCTCCCGACAAGCCACGCTAAGCATATTTAGCGTGGCTTTTTTTGTGGGCGAAGCACTGAAAACTCATAGCGAAAGTGAATAAATTTTAATTATAAATAGATGAGTGATTGCCTACAGTTTGTTAGGTTTAGGCTTAAGTTTAAACCTTGGTTTTATGGAAAGTAGAAAAGGAAAGCATTATGCCATTATGGATAAGAGGGGTTATTTTAGTCGCCTTGATTAGCGCTGCGATAGGGTGTTATGCGGCAGGAATAGTACAAGGGGCGACGGGATTAGTTGTGATAGGCGTAATATTTGAGTTGGCATTTTGGGTCGGCCTGTTCAAGCAAGATCGCAGGTGTTAGGTAAGGCTAAGACGGTGAAGCGGGTAACAGAGGCCGTCGTTTTAGCAAGAAAGTCGAATGAAATGGAAAAGGCAAAACAACTGATACTGTTTCGCCTTTTCGCGTTTTATGTTGTGCTAGAACCTAGAACCTAGAACC